>CAZKLI010000029.1:0-5426 GCA_964553575.1 uncultured Chromatiales bacterium | reverse complement strand
TGGGTGCGGCGCCGGTCGTCGCCGGTGTTCTTGCGCAGTTCCAGGAATTCCTCGACGTCGAGGTGCCACGTCTCCAGATAAGCGCAAACCGCGCCTTTGCGTTTCCCCCCCTGATTGACCGCAACCGCGGTGTCGTTAGCGACTTTCAGAAACGGAACGATTCCCTGTGATTTGCCGTTGGTTCCCTTGATCGGCGAACCGATCGAACGCACCCGCGTCCAGTCGTTGCCCAAACCGCCGGCGAACTTCGACAGCATCGCGTTGTCCTGAATCGATTCGAAGATGTCGTGCAGATCATCGGGGACGGTGGTCAAGTAACACGAGGACAACTGCGGGCGCAACGTGGCGGAATTGAACAGCGTCGGCGTCGAACTCATGAAGTCGAACGACGACAACAGCTCATAGAACTCGACGGCGCGCTCTTCACGCTCGACTTCGCCGCTCGCAAGCCCCATCGCCACACGCATGAAGAACGCCTGCGGCAGTTCAAACCGCCTGCCGTCGGAATGTATGAGATAGCGGTCATAGAGGGTCTGCAGGCCGAGATAGGTGAACTGCCGGTCGCGCTCGGGTTTGAGCGCCGCCGCGAGCTTTTCAAGATCGTATTCGTCACACAGGCGCGGGTCCAGCAATTCGAGCTCGGCGGCGCGGGAAACGTACCGTTTGAAATACTCGGGATAACGCCCGGCCATCTCGTCCAACGTCGCTTCGTCGGAGCGTCCGGCCAGAAAGGAGAGCGCTTCCCTGCGCAACTTGTCGAGCAACAAACGCGCCGACACAAACGAGTACGCGGGATCTTTCTCGATCAGGGTGCGCGCACTCATGATCAGCACGGTGCTGACGTCCTTGAGCGCCATGCCGCTGTACAGGTTGCGCAAAGATTCCTTGACGATCGCATCCGCCGACACGCCGTCGGTTTCACGACACGCTTCCTCGACGATTCTTTCGAAGCGCTCAAGATCAAGCGGCTTTTGAGAGCCGTCCTCAAGCGTGACCATGATTTCTTGCGGCTCGACGGCGGCGGATTGCTCCTTGCCGTCTTCGAGGTCTTTTTCCCTCTCTCTGGAACGCTCCTCGCGATAGAGAACGTAAGTGCGGGCGACCTTATGGTCGCCGTTGCGCATCAGCGCCAACTCGACGTAGTCCTGGATGTCCTCGATGTGGAATAGCCCGCCGTCGGGCTGGCCGCGGGTAAGGGCGTAAATTATCTGCTTGGTCAGCGTTTCGGTGGTGTCGTGAATGCGACGTGACGCCGCGGCGCCTCCGCCTTCCACCGCAAGGAACGCTTTGGTGATTGCAATCTTGATCTTGTCCGCGTTGAAAGCGGTGACTTTGCCGTTGCGTCGAATGACCCGGTATTTACCCGGCGCCGTGGCGGCGACTTCGACGGTCTGGTCGGGCACCGCGGCGACGGTGCCTGCGTTGCGGAACGTTTCCTTAAAGGACGTTTCTTTAGGCGGGGTTTGTTCCATCGTCTTAATCTGAAATCGCCCCCCGCACAACCTCAGTCTCTACAGTTCCAATCTGCAGGCTCGGTTGCGGGGAAGCGGCTAATTTATACCATATATGGGCGGTCTGTAAATACGCACAACATGTAGATAATAAGCGGGATTCAGCGGGGGCGACTGGTGGACGCCCTGTGGATAAAGCGTTGAGTTTCCGCTGGAGGGAAATAAATCCAAGCGATTCAAGCACGGGTCCGGGAGCAGCCCGGAGAAACCCGGAGAAACATGGGGAAACCAGGTTCGGCGGGCGAGCGACGTGGACGGCTTCGACTTTCCGCGCCGAGGAGTTCAGAGAAATCGTTATTTCTCCGCCGTGTTCCCGGCCTCGGGCAACGTCCCCCAGACGATGAGGTGGCGATCGCTGACCGACCTGAGCTCGAAATCGAGCCGCGCCTCGGTCAGCTGTGCTTGTAACTCCTGCGGCGTGAACGCGGCAAGCAGTGAATTATAAAAATCGTGCCGCAGAATCTCCGGTTCTCCGGCGGCGTATCGCTCAACCATCCCGGCGGCGACGCGTTCGCTGCCGGGACGCTTGAGATCCGCGATAAACACCCGCCCTCCCGGCTTGGCGATACGCTTTATCGTCCCCCAAAGGGTTTGCGGCTCGTGCAGGTGATGCAGCAGGCTGTTGGACACGACGACGTCGTAATGCAAGGACGGCAGGGACGGGGCCGGCAACGTGGCTTGTACCAACCGGACGCGACCGGTCAAACCGGCTTTTCCGACCGCCGCTTCGGCGCAATCGAGCATTGCGCGGGAGCCGTCAATCGCGTCTATGCTGAAACCGGGCTGCAAACCGGCGATGCGAATCGCGATATCGGCGGGACCGCAACCGAGGTCGGCAATCACCGCCTTTTGCGGCAGCGAGGGAAAGACCCGCTGAAACCAGCCGACGACGTTCGCGTGCGGTGCGGAAAAATCAGCCGCGGCGTAAGCCCGAACTTGGGCTTCACCGATCATCAACTCAGGTTCCGTACGGCGCGCAAGCATTCGACGTTATACGCTCTCACGGATTCCGGAACTCGTTGCGGCAACACCGTAACTTCCGCTCGGCAAGCGCCGGTCGCAAAACCAAGCGGTTGACGCCGCCGAAATCAACGCCGCCGTGATAATTACTTTTGCGGGCCGTGCGCAATCAGATACATCAAAAACACAAGCAGGCCGACCAGAATAATCGGCGAAATCATGTTCTCAAACGGCAGTTTCATGCTGCTTTCTCCTTTTCCGGGTTCCTCGACGAGAAACGGGGAGTATATACAAGCTCCACCGCCTCTCCAAATATCCCTTACTCGTCTCCGACGACCGAAAACGGCGTGATACCGGGAAAAACCGGCGCCGAACGTCAGGGACGAACGCCCTGCGAGCGTAAAAACGGTGCAAGCTGCGGCAAGAATTCCACCAAGCGGACGGCGGCGCCGTCGAAGTCCGGCGCCGAAACGTCAACCGGGATGATTTTCGCCGACGAATTATCCTCAAGGAAGCGCCTGATATGTTCTTCCGCAACGGGTTTGTACAAAAAGACGGCAGGAGGTTTCTCAGCGGAAAAACCAAGTACCTCCGTCATACGAAAAGCCGTCGCTTGACCCGGAACCGCAACAATCAGCAATTCGCCGTCGTGAACGGCGTCAATCAACTTGACCAATTTGCCGGTTCCTTCACCGATGATTGAAACGCTGTTCTTTATTTCCTTCAGCCTCCTGAGCTCACGCGCACAGTCCCAGCGGCGTTTCAACAGGGCTTTCATCTGTTTTCGAAGCAGCCCAAAACCCGGTCCTAAATGGTTGTTACAAAAACAGGCTTCATTAAAAAACCTCTCAAACCCGTCGGAAAAGATCGACAGGGCGAACGTATTATCGTCGAAACGAGCGTTCAAGCCCTGAATAAAGTGATAAAAATCGGCGACGGTCAACTGACCAAATTCACTTTCGTTCCGGAATTCCTTCCAATGAAAGGGGGAGGTCAGTTTTTTTTCCCGGACAATCCATGTTTTCCACGGAGTTCTCACCGCGGCCACGTCACCCAATCTGATATGCACCAGCGTTTTTAACCCTTCTCCGGGGAAAACCGATTTACGCCTGCGCTCGCGTCGTTGTTCAAAATACACCGGCTGCAAATCCAGATTGTCAACGGAGTCGGAGATTGAATCCATCATCGAGTAAAAAACCCTCGCAGGGGAATTAACTCTTATACAGACCAACAAAGGCTTGTCGGAGACCCGCCGGGATACGACCCCCTTGACCCAGCGTTCCAATCCTTCAAGGGTGGTGATGCCTTCTTTCTTAAGTGCACGGTTTCCCAAACGAATATCGATTCTCTCGCACTCTCTCGGGTGCGGGTGTTTTTCAGCTTCCGCGTCACGGGCAAAGTATCGGGTAAAACCTATCTCGTCGTATATCGAGGGACGATATTGAACGAACCAGCAATACACTCGGTTGACCGCCTTCGCCAGAAACCACGGCAAGGTCAGAGGCGCCATCAGCCCTGAGTTTCTCCAGTTTTTCGGCTGCTTATAAATATAGACGTACCCCAAAGACAATCCTAATTTCCGCGCCATCCTTATCCGTTTCAAGGAATCAGCCAGCCCCGGCGATACATCAACTGTAAAATATACTTTTTTCATCCCCCAAGCGACCTACGTTCCTGTCCCCGGCCGCCGACGGGCAACGCCGAAAACGCATTGACAAGCGATGGCGCACACGGCGTGACTTTCTTCGTCAATAGACCACCGGTTCAGGGTCTATGCTGCGCCATAAATACCAGGTCGCGACGGTGCGCCACGGAGACCAACTCTCACCCAGAACAAGAATCTGTTCACGCTCAAGGTCGCTGCCGTAGAGTTTGCGCACCGCGTTCACCAGCCCCAGGTCCCCGACGGGATAAACGTCCGGATGTTTCAAATAAAAAATCGCGAACATCTGAAAAGTCCATTCTCCGACGCCCTTGACCTCCATCAGCCGCCTGTGAATAACGTCGAAATCGTGTCGTTTCCAATAGCCGCCGTTAACCCGCTCGGCGATAAAAAAATCAGCGGCGGACTTGAGAAAACGAGCCTTGTTACCGGACAACCCGCATTGGCGCAACGTCGCGTGCCGGCGCCGGTTGACGTTGTCGGGCGTCAGACGGCCGATTCTGCGTTCGAGTTTCGAACGGATGCTGTCGGCCGCTTTCAATGAAATCTGCTGGCCGATAATCGCCCGGCACAAGGTCTCAAAAGCGTCGCCCCTGCCCCGCAGGCGGCTGCCGGGAAACCTACGAATCAGCTCACCCATCCGTGGGTCGCGACGCGACAGCACGCGGCAGGCCTTCTGCCAATAATCGGGCCGATAATCGGAGCGAGCGGACATCAAGAAAATCTTTCAGCAAGGAAAGAAACGGGAATTATACTTGGAGCTGCAAATCACGGCTCATCGGCTCTCTCAACGCAACTTTGCGTGGCGGGTCTTGTCTCCCCTCGCCGCAAAGCTGCCCCGCCCCCGAAAGCCGCACCCGCACGTGAACGCCGCCGAGGCGGAAAGGATCGTCAAACGAATTGCCGGACAGACGCGGGTTTACGTACATGAACCCTTTCAAGAGCGGTGAGTTTCGGTAATGGCGGTCACGCACCGCCCAGTGGGTGTATTCTCCCGGTTCGCACTTGTGCCTTGCTGCAACCGGTCTTGCACGATTTGAGCCTTTATTCTCATGAGCCGTACGGGCGGTGCACGTCAAGAATGAGTGCTTTGTGAACGAAGAAACGGTGCAAGCTGCGGCAGGAATTCAACCAAGCGGGCGGCAACGCCGTCGAAGTCCGGCGCCGAAACGTCAACCGGAATGACTTTCGCCGGCGAATTGTCTTCAAGGAAGCGCCTGATATGTTCTTCCGCAACGGGTTTGTGCAAAAAGACGACGGGAGGCCTCTCAGCGGGAGAACCAAATAAATTC
>CAZKLI010000028.1:0-4242 GCA_964553575.1 uncultured Chromatiales bacterium | reverse complement strand
CCACGGGCTGCCGCGGGGCTGTCACAACGGGCTGCCGCAGCGGGCGGCACAGCAGCCCCGAGGGAAACGCCTCTTCCCTCGCCGGCTCAGCGCCTGACCCGGCCGTCGAGCGTCAACGGCGGCATCGGCGCGTCGCCCCCGCCGGCGTCCTCGACCGTCAGGCGCAGCGTCAAGTCGGGGCCGTCGCCGGCTTTCTCCAAGTAAGCCGTGATGTGCTCGTCGGCCTTGATGCCGAAACGCTTCAGCAAGGCCCGAATATCCTGTCTTGTCTCTTCACTCATCGTGCTGTTCTCTCCCCCCTGTCAATTCCATGCGTCAATTTCAGGCGCCGACTTCAGGCGTCAACGCCTTCGTGGCGCAACAACCAGCGCTTGGTGCGCAGAAACTTGCCGCGCATGTTGCCGCAGTAGCCGCCGACGCCGGTTGCGGCGACGACGCGGTGACAGGGAATCACGATTGGCACGGGGTTGGCGCGACAGGCGCCGCCGACCGCACGCGGCCCGGTGCCGAGACGACGAGCGAGTTCGCCGTAACTCAGCGGTTTGCCCGGCGGGATGCTCGCAAGCCGCTTCCACACGCGCTGCTGGAAAGGCGTGCCGTCGAGCGCGAGCTTCAGCTTGAAACCCGAACGAGGGTTATCGAAATAGCGGTGAAGCTGATTTTCGACCGCGCGCGCGGCGCGGGTTTCGGGTTTACCGCCACGCGCTCGCCGCCCCGGTGATTTCCCCGGTGATTTCCCCGGTGATTTCCCCGGTGATTTCTTTGACGACTTCGAGGCGCGAGCGCCAAGATAGCGAATCGCCGACACTGCGTCGCCGCGCATCGCAACCTCGATTCGCCCAAGCGGGGAAGTCGTCACAAAACTTGATTCGGTGGATGTTGCAAAAGACATGTTGTCACCTCCTGCGTTGACGCGGTATCGCATCGACGCTCAACCGTGTTCGTGAACATCATACACCCAATCGGGTGCGTTGTTCAGGGTGACATCGGGCCTCTGTCCAGCGGCAAACCGGGCGCGAAAACGGACGCGGTGAACGGCGAACGGAGGATGGCTTTCCCGGCGAGCATCAGCCCTAAGGGGCGGGCGGAAAGCGGCTTCCCCGGCGAGTATCGAGAGCCTAAGGAGCGGGCAAAAGGCGGCTTTTCCGGCGGGTATCGAGAGCCTAAGGGCGGGCGGAAAACGGCCTCCCCGGCAAGTGTCGAGGGCCTAGGGACGGGCGAAAGACGGCTTCCCTCTAAAACAGGTATCGAGCCTCAGGGACAGGCGAAAGACGACCTCCCTCCGGCGAGGCGGCGAGGCATCGCCGGCGTCAGGAACCTTGCAGACCCGCCAGCCCGTCGGCAAGTCTGTCGGGAATTGGGAGGCGTTCCAAGCTGCGCGGCTCGACCTTGATGGCGCCGGACCCGTAAGATTTGCCCACCAGAGAAAGGTTCTCGACCGTCTCGGGGTCGTTGAGCACTTCCCACAGCATATCGACGTCTTTTCTGAACGCAGGACGGGGATACACGCACAGGAACCCCGTCAGCGGTATCGCGTTTGCGTCGTTCCTGATAAACCTCGCGTGCCTTCTGCCGAGATACGCGAAAAGAAAAGGAGGCACCTCCCTATGCTCCATTCTGTACCAGGGGCGCCTTGTTCTGATAAGAGGTCTTTCATTTAAGCCCATCGCTTCACCGCGACGAAGATAATCCTGAACTTTCACGGGCAGGTCTTTCAGCTGCTCGCCGTTGGGGCAAAACAACAACGTGGGGCGGTTACGCCGGTCGAGGTTTTCAACGTCCTCATCAGAGAGGCAATCACCCGTAACGTCTCTCGTCCTGCCGATCGCCACCTTCAACATGCCGCGCGGAATACCCGCAGCCTGCGCTTGCTTTCTCGTCAACCAGAAGAAGCCGTTGGCCCCGGTTGCGATGCCTCTCTTGACGCTTGCAAAGTGAGAAAGCCTGAATTTCGTCGACGTTTGATTTTCCGGCCGCGACAACCCGGTCTTGACGGCTTCCTCCAGTTCGCGCTTGCGGCAAACAAGATGCTTCAGGTTTTTTCGGCGAAAGCCGGACTTCACCAGCGCATACAATTCATCGCAGTGCGCTTTGCTGCAACGTATCCACGAGAGCGTATCAACAGGGGGAGCGTTCCGAATCATGAAGACCACGGCGTTCGTGTCGACTTTCGGGAACGGCGTCGCTTCACAGGGGTGAATGTGACAACCGCGTCCAAGCGAAACCGGGACGTAATCCATCGCCAAAGTTTATCCGCAAACACCCCCTCGCACGTATCGGCCGGCATGATGAAAAACAATCTTCCGGAAGATTGCAGCAAAGAGAGGGCTTGAACAAGAAAATACACGTGCATTCCGGCTCTCCCGTCCAAAGCGAACCCGAGATGACGAACGGCTATCTCGCGCAGCTGTTCCTTGACCCGCTTGGGAATCCTGTGATGGCGAATGTAAGGCGGGTTCGCGACAACCGACGGAAAAACACCCGAGGGAGGGAAGAAAAGGAAATCCCTGTTTTCAACGCGGCAATACGGCTTCTTATAAAGAGGCCGGTCGAGCAGTGCGGCGTCAACGTCAAACCCGATGAAAGTCGAGCGGTCTTCGTCCGGGCGGAATTCTTCCCACGCCTCAAGAAAGGCGCCAGCGCCCGTCGCCGGGTCCAGCAGGCGGTCGGCGCCCGAACCGACGGCGTACCGCACCATGGCTTTCGCGACCCAGGCCGGCGTCCAAAATTGACCTTTGTTCCGCAGTTCTTCCCGTTCTTCCCGCCGGGTCGGCAACGCTTGGTGGCTTTCGGGAAACGTCATCTCACGTAACCCGGTCGCGCACGTACACCGGCAGCGCCTGCGCCGGTTCGACGCCGCCGCCCGCGGCGAGCTTCGCCTGCGCGAGCTTCAACGTCGCGCTTGCGCGCGGCAGCAGTTCCGGGCGGCGTTCGGCGAGTCGCGCGCCGAGACCGGGATACGCCTTGAGGCCGCTGCCGCCGATGCAGCCGGAAAACGTTTCGAGCGCCGCGATCCGCCCGGGCGGCGATACGCCCTCGCCGCCCTCGGCTTCGGCCAAGCCGTCGTCGCCGCGACGAAAAAAGCCGTAATAAACCTCTCCCATGCGCGCGTCGAGCACCGCCAACGCGCGCGGTTCGCTGCAATCGTCGAACAGCTGCTGTGCGAGCGTCGCAAGGTTCGACACCGCGATCACCGGCAACCGGTGGGCGTAGGCGATGCCTTGCGCCGCCGCCGCCGCGACGCGTACTCCGGTGAACGCGCCCGGCCCGCATCCGAACGCGAGTGCGTCGAGCGCACCGGGCGTGATGCCCGCCGCGGCGAACAGCGCGTCGCACATCTCAAACAGCAGCCGATTGTGCCGCCTCGGTGCAATCTCGAATTCCTCTCGCACCTCGCCGCCGCACTTCAACGCCGCCGAACAAGCCTCGGTCGCGGTGTCGATCGCGAGCAGATTCATCGCGCGGCTTTCGCCCCGAGATAGGGGCGCAGAAATTCAAACCGCTTGCAACGCTTCATCGGCGGCAAGCTGTTCAGGAAAACCTTGCCGTAGGGCCTGGTGCGCAGCCGCCTGTCGCCAATCATCACGACGCCGCTGTCGGTTTCGTCGCGTATCAGGCGTCCGATACCCTGGCGCAGCGCGATCACCGCTTCGGGCAGCGTCGTTTCCCTGAAGAAATTGCGGCCTTCCTCGGCGGCCAGCTGCTCGCGCCCGCGCGTCAGCGGGTCGCCGGGATGAGCAAACGGCAGGCGGTCGATGATGACGCAACGCAACCCGGCGCCGCGCACGTCAACGCCTTCCCAAAACCCCGCGGTCCCGAGCAGCACCGCGTCGGGCTCGTCGCAAAAGCGCCTTATCAGCTCGATCTTCGGCGCCTGCCCCTGCACCAGCAGGGTGTAAGAGGTCTCGGCGGCGATCTTCTTCTCGGCTTCTTTCAAGGCGCGGTGGCTGGTGAACAGGAAGAACGCCCCGCCCGCGGCGGCCTCGATCAAGGGGTAGGCGGCGGCGACCACGCTCGCGGTGTGTTCGGGGTCGTTCGGCTCGGGCAAGTCCACGGGCGCGTAAAGCGCGGCCTGCTCGGCGTAGTCGAAAGGGCTGTCGAGCGCAACGCAGTCGCAGTCGTCGTCAAGGCCGGTGCGTGCAAGAAAGTAGCTGAAATCGCCGCCGACCGACAAGGTTGCCGAAGTGTAGATCCAATTCGCGTCGTACAGCTTCTGCTTGTCTTCAAGCAACGGCGCGACGT
>CAZKLI010000027.1:0-5200 GCA_964553575.1 uncultured Chromatiales bacterium | reverse complement strand
GGCTTGAACGGCTTTAAGCTGGTACGGGCGCAAAATCCGTAACCCCTCATCGTAAAGATATTTTTCTCTTGTTGCTTCGTCTTGATAAAGCAGGTCGTCTTTGAAATCTGGGTTTTGTGTCAGGGCAATGTAATCGGCTTCTACCTTTTCCTCGGCAAGCCGCTTATTGTCCGGCTTAAAATCCAAGCGGTGCAAAAGCGATTCCTGCGCTGGAAATTCTGTTATGACTTCCGGGTTGCCTCGTTCCAAATCCCAGAAGTAATGCAGATTGCCGTTTGAAAGGAGAACAAAGCGAGTATTTTGCGATTGCGCGTAACGACGTGCCTGTTCCTTTCCGTCAAGCGGGTTTTTTTCTTCTTTTTTGGCTTCTAGGACGACGAACGGGAAACCTTTATCGTCTAACAAAAGGAAGTCTATAAATCCTCTTTTGGTGCTTTCAAAATCTTCACCGAAAGCACTGATGTCTTTTTTGGTGAGTTTTACATTCGGCTCAAGCTGGATATTTGCTTGTCCTTTTTCATCATCGAAAAACCGCCACCCCGAATCTTCAAGGAGTTTGTTTATTTTTATTCGCGCTTTTGCTTCTTTTGCGTTTGTCATAATTATTTCCCTGTTAAATCATTCCTGCTAACCCCAAGAGCTTTGGTGATTTTAGAAAGGGTATCGGTTGGTGTACGTCCTGCGTGTGCAATCTAATTTCAGCCGCCACGCGCCCGGCGCGTGACAAAGATTACCTCTCAAGCGATAAAATCCCGTCCACTGAGCGGAAGCAAAATTGAGAGGATTATATACAAGCCGATATATCACCATGCAGGCTCCATTGATTTCCCCCGTTCAACTGCGGTCGGCGGGAGGTTCTCAATGGTTCTCGTGGTGGGGTATGCTAACCACCGCAGGCTCTCGGACAGACTTCGGGTCTGCATGATTCAGGCTCCTTGCTGCTTATGAGCTGTCTTGGAGCAGACCCGCTTCGGTGCTTTACGGCTGGGAGCGGGTTTTATTTTGTCTCATAATCTTTCGAACCCACAACATGCAGAATGCAATGCCATGGCTTCACCAAATGACAAGTCGTCCGCCGACAAACCCCCTGCCAGTAAACCGTCTGCCGGCAAACCGCCCGCCGACAGGGGGCGGCGCAAGAAACGTCGCAAGCTCGTGTTCGCCGCCGCCGGTTTCGTCGTCGTGCTGGCGATCGTCGGTGCATGGCAGGCGTGGTTGATTTTCAAGCCGATGATGCAGCAAGCCGCACAGACGTCCGGACAAGCCTCCGCAGCGGTCAGCCTGCGCAACGTCGAAAGCCGTCTCAACACGGTCGAACGGCGCCTCGAAGAGGTCGCCGCCGAGCGGGCGGTGGTGACATTCATCGAGTCGCACGAGCTGTGGTGGCTCGGCGAGACCGAACGCTATCTTGTCGAAGCCGGCGAGCGTTTGCAGACCGGCGCCGACGTCAAGCTGGCGTTGTCCGCGTTGAAAGCGGCAAGACGGACCTTGAAAGGCGTCAAGATGGCCGGTGCTGACGCGGCGGGAAGGGCGCTCGACGTCGAGATCAGATTGCTCGACGGATACCGCAACGAGGAGGCCGAGCAGGCGATCGGGACGATAGACGAGATGCTCCGGCGTCTCGACGCGCCGCCTGAGGTCAAACCGCAGGCCGCCGCGCAGGTCGCTGCGTCCGGGGAAGAACGCGGCTGGTGGTCGCGTCTCACCGGCGCCGTGGGCGACCGCTTCGAGCAGCTGGTCGTGGTCGAGGAGAACGCCGGCGCGGCGCGGCGGTTCAATCGTGGCCTCGCCGCGCATTCGCTCGCGCTCGCGAGAACCGCGGCGCTGGCCGGCGACGCCGTGTCGTATCGTCACGCCGTGGCCAACGCGATGGAATTGTTCGAACAGGAAAGTGAGCAAGGCGCGCCGATGGTCGCCGAGTTGCAGGTTTTGTACGCGCTCGACGTGGCGGGCGCACCGCCGCGCATCGGCGCCGCGCTCGACAAGGTGCGCGCGCTTGCTGCGGAGTTGGCGCCGTGAAGTGGCTGCTGTTCATTGCGGTATTGCTCGGCCTGGTCGTGGCGGCGCTGGTTCTCACCGACCAGACGTCGTCATGGGCGACCGTGCGCCTGACTTGGGGCGAGACGTCGTTCGCCACCAACTTCGCGGTGGTGTTGCTCGGGGGCGTCGTCCTGCTGATTGTGCTGCACCTGATCGGCGCGTTGCTCAGGCTGCCCGCCCGGCTGATGCAGGCTTGGCGCGACCGTCGTTTCATCGGCCAGCGCAAGGCGTTCACACAAGGCGTTTCGCTGTATCTGCAGGGACGCAGGGAGCAGGCGCGCAAACATCTGCTGCGTGCGGCGCAAGCCCGTGCCGGCGGCGGTTCTTTCGCGCCGACGGCCGGCCTGCTCGCGGCGCACTGCGCGTTGCAGGACGGCCAGTTCGGGGAAACTCGTGCCGCGTTGGCCGCATTGGCCGCGTTGGCTACGTTGCAAGCGGTGCGGCACAAGAACGAGGACGATGATTTTTGCGCGGCGCTGATCGAAGCCGAGATGCAGCTCGAGACCGGGCAGACCGAGAAAGCCGCCGGGCGGCTTGAAGAGCTTCGCGGCCGCCAACCGGACAACTGCAAGGTTGCCGAGCTGCTGGCGCGTGCGTGCGCGAAACTCGGCGACTGGGACATGCTCGCCGAGTCGTTGCCGCAGCTGCGCAAGCTTCACGCGAACCGCCCCGACAGATTGCACGCCGTCGAGGTGCCGGCGGAAAGACAGCGGCTGCAGCGCGCCGCCGAACGTGCGGACGCGGACGCGCTCAGGCGCCGGTGGCGCGGTCTCGGCGAGACGGTAAAGCCGGCGTTGCTTGCGGACTATGCACGGATGCTGGCGCGCGTCGGCGCGCCCAAGGAGGCCGAGCAGTTGTTGCGCGAAGCGGTCGAATCGAGATGGGACGAGGATTGCATCGTGGCCTACGGCGATATCGAGGGCGACGTGGACGCGCGTCTGAAGTCCGCCGAGCGTTGGCTTGCAAGCCGGCCGGAGAACCCGGCGTTGCTGCTGTGCCTCGGCAAGCTTTACCGCCAGGCCGGGTTATGGGACCAGGCGCGCGATTGCTTGAAGAAGAGCTTCTTTCTCGCGCCGTCGGTCGAGGCTTGCCGGGAACTTGCGGTTGTTTTCGAGCGCATCGGCGAAGGCACGGCGGTTCCCCCGGTGCAGGACAAGCCGGCGCATCAGGCTTGACGAGGCGGCGATGACCATCCGCGTGACTTTTTTCGTCTTGCTGTTCGCCCTGTGGCTGTTGCTGTCGAACCAGCACACGCCGCTCATCATCTCGCTCGGCGCCGCCAGCGCGATGCTGGTGGTCTGGCTGGGTTCACGGATGCAGATCTTCGGCGCGCACCTGCACACGCCGGGCTTTTATATGCGCCTGCCGTGGCAGCTGGTCTGGCTGCTCGGGCGCGTGGTGGTCTCGTGCGTGCGGGTCGCGGTGACGGTGCTGCGTCCGAGCTTGCCGATTTCCCCGGGTTTCACGCGCGTGCCGATGACGCAGAAGAACGATCTCGCCAAGCTGGTGCACGCGAACTGGATCACGTTGACGCCCGGCACGCTGAGCACTTGTCTCGAAGACGATCACATCGAGGTGCACGCGCTCTGGGCCGAAGAGGGCGCCGCCGAGCACGCCGACCTCGACCGGCGGGTCTCCATGATTGAAGGGCGAATCGAGGGGCGGAAGCGATGACCGCCCTGCTGTTCGCCGCGGTCGTCGCCGCGATGGTCATGCTGCTGATACGCGCGGCCAAAGGCCCCGGACTGTTCAACCGGGTGCTCGCGATCAACACGTTCGGCACTTTGACGGTGCTGCTGCTGGTGCTGATGGGGGTCGAGTTCGGGCAGCACAGCCTTATGGATATTGCGTTGCTTTACGTATTGCTTAACTTTGTCGCGGCGGTTGCGGTGCTGCGGTTTTTCGAGGACCGCCGGTTGCCGGTCAATGAAACGCAAGCCGACGAATCGCATGAATGAACTCATCGTCAACGCGGCGAGCTGGACGCTGATCGGCGTCGGCTGCTTTTTCCTGATTGCGGGCGGCATCGGCGCGTTGCGTATGCCCGACTTCTACACGCGCGCCCACGCGGTCGGGTTGATCGACACGCTGGGCGTGCTCGCGTCGCTCGCGGGGCTGGCCTTGCAGATGGGCATGGTGCAGGACGTCTTGAAAGTGGTGCTGATACTGCTGCTTCTGCTGGTGACGGTGCCGACGACGACCCACGCGATCGCCCGCGCGGCCCGCCACCACCGGGGCGGTGAAAGCTGATGGAACACGCGGTCATCATCGTGCTGCTGTCGTTGCTGACCGCGGCGGCGGCGGTGGTCGCGGCGAGCAGGAACCTGTTCGCCGCGGTGTTGCTGCTGGCGATTTACAGCTTGCTGGCCGCGGGGCTGTTCGTTTCGCTCGACGCGCCTGACGTCGCTTTCACCGAAGCGGCGGTCGGCGCCGGTTTTTCGACGGTGTTGTTTCTCGCGGCCGTCGCCGCGACCGCGGACTTCCACGCTTACACGGCCAGACGCAAGCTGCCGGCGCTCGTTCTGGTGCTGCTGACCGGCGCGTTGCTGCTGTACGCGGTGCCCGAGATGCCGCGCATGGAATCGTCCGATGCACCGGCCAATCGCCACGTCGCCGAGTATTACCTGCAGAACACCCCGCGCGAGATCGGCGTGCCCAACGTCGTCACCGCGGTGCTCGCGAGCTACCGCGGCTTCGATACGTTCGGCGAGCTGATTGTGATCTTCACCGCCGGCATCGGCGCCGCCGGCGTGTTCGCGGCGGGACGGCGCCGCCGGCGCGTTGCGGCGCAGGCGCCGGACTGATTCTCGGACTCGGGCCGATGCCGATCATCAACGACAACCCGGTGTTGCGCGAGACCGCGCACGTGCTTGTGCCGGTGGTTCTGCTCTATGCGCTCTACGTGCAGTTCCACGGCGACTTCGGTCCGGGCGGCGGGTTTCAGGCCGGCGTGATCTTTTCGGTCGGCGTCGTCATCTACGCCTTGACCTACGGCCGGGAGCGTCTCAAGCGCGTGATCTCGAAGCGCACGGCCGAGATGCTCGCTTGTTTCGGGGTGCTGCTTTACGGCGGCACCGGGGTTGCCGCGATGTTCATGGGCGGGTCGTTCCTCGACTACGACGCGCTGGCCGAGAACCCGACCGCGGGACAGCACCTGGGC
>CAZKLI010000026.1:0-4461 GCA_964553575.1 uncultured Chromatiales bacterium | reverse complement strand
GCCGCCGCCGAACGTGCCGATAAGGTTGCGGTGAGTATTTTCGTCAACCCGCTGCAGTTCGACCGCAAGGACGACCTCCGGGATTACCCGCGGACCCTGGACGACGACCTTGAACGGTTGCGCGACCGCGGCGTCTCGCTTGTATTCGCGCCCGCCGACGAAGAGATTTATCCGCCGGATTGCGACGCGAGCGTTCTCGTTGATCCGGGAGAGCTGGCCGAAACCTTGTGCGGTGCACACCGCCCAGGGCACTTTGCCGGAGTTGCAACCGTGGTCGTCAAGTTGTTCAATCTTTTTACGCCGGACGTCGCGGTTTTCGGAGAGAAGGATTATCAGCAGCTGGTTCTGATCAGGCGCTTGGTCGAGCGTCTTGACTTCAGTGTTCGCATCGTAGCGGTGCCGACGGTGCGCGAGGACGGCGGTTTGGCGATGAGCTCGCGTAACGCCTATCTCGACGCTGAACAAAGAAAGCGCGCCTCGGTGCTGTACCGGGTGTTGCGCGACACCGCGGCGCAAGTCAAGGGCGCCGCCGACGCGGCGGCGTTGAACCGCCTGACCGAAGACGCCCGTGCGCGTCTTGAATCCGCCGGGCTGCGTCCCGATTACGTTGAAATCCGCGACGCGCGCGACCTGTCGCCGGTCGCCGCCCGGAGTTCGCAGCGGCGGCGCGGTCGAGGGAAAGTCGTGCTCGCCGCGGCGTGGTTGGGCAAGGCGCGTTTGATAGACAACGTCATCGTCGAGGACGTTTGACGCTGGTCGAACGGGTGGTGCTAGAATCAGGCCGATTCTAGGAGTTCGCCCGGAGTTTACCGGGAATTTACGATGGAACTGACGCTTCTCAAGTCCAAGCTGCACAAAGCCCGTGTGACGCACGCCGAAGTTGATTACGACGGCTCGTGCGCGATTGACGCGGCGCTGCTTGACGCGGCGGGCATGCTCGAATACGAACGGATCGACGTCTATAACATGAGCAACGGCGAGCGGCTGACCACGTATGCAATCGCCGCCGAGCGCGGCAGCGGCGTCGTGTCGATGAACGGCGCGGCTGCGCACAAGGCGCGTCCGGGCGACCGCGTCATAATATGCTGTTATTGCAAACTGTCCGAAGAAGCGGCGCGTCGCCACCGTCCGAAGCTGATTTATCTCGACGAATCCAACCGAATCGTCCGCACCGCCGATTCGATTCCGGTGCAAGCGGCTTAATATCCCGGTTTAATCCCGGTTTAATTCCAGTTTAAATCTTAGGGCGTTTCGGCGGCGTCTAACCGGTGTTTCTCATCCCGGTCGCGATGGCGTTGATGCTGCGCAGCAACGGGTTCAGGTATTCGTTGCTTTCACGCGCGTCTTCACCGTTCGGGCGGTTCGATTCCAACGCCTGTTTTTTGCCGCGGTATTTTTTCAGCAGCATGGTTTGGATGTAATTCAGCGGGTCGAGGTACGGATCGCGCCTTTGAAGAGACAGCATCATCGCCGGCTGGTTTTCGAGCAGTTTGTCAAAGCGGCTTACCAGCAATATGTATTTTTCGGTGCGTTTGTATTCCGAAGATATCTTTTCGTACACCGCGTCGGCGATTTGCGGCGACGAACATAGCCGTGAATACTCTCTGGCGACGCTGATATTGGCTTTTGCCAACGCGATCTGGGCGTTGTCGACCAAGGTGTTGAAGAACGGCCATTCCTTGTAGAGGCTGCGCAACTCTTCGAGTCTGTCCGGGTCGCCGGCGTGGTAGGTTTCGAGCGCACAGCCGAGCCCGTACCAGGCCGGGATCGTGTGCCGTGACAACGACCAGCCGAACACCCACGGAATCGCACGAATCGAATGTTTGGAGCGGTCGGTCATTTTGCGGTGCGACGGACGCGAGCCGATGTTCATTTCCCCGATTTCTATGACCGGTGTCGCCTCGTAGAAATAATCGAACAACCCTTCGGTGTCGTCCACCAGGTCGCGGTAATACCTTTCACCGAGCCGGGAGAGTTCGTGTGCGAGTTTCAGATGGGCGGGGCGGTCGTCGTCGAGTTTGCCGGCCAGATGGCGGCTTGCGCTGAGAAGGCCGGATGTGGACATGATGAGATCTGAAACCGCGATATCCGGGTTGCTGTACTTGTTTGACAGGACTTCGCCTTGCTGGGTCAGCTTGAGTTGCCCGTTGACGGTGCCCGGAGGTTGCGCCAGCACCGCTTTGTGGGTCGGTCCGCCGCCGCGGCCGATGGTGCCGCCGCGGCCGTGGAAAATACGGCAGCGAACCCGCCGGCGTTCGGCCGTGCGCATGATTTTGATTTGCGCCTGGTACAGGTTCCAGGCCGAAGCCAGAATTCCTCCGTCCTTGCACGAGTCCGAGTAGCCGAGCATGATTTCCTGCATGTTGCCGCTCGCTTCGAGCAGTTTCTTATAGACGGGGTTTGCAAGCAGTTTATCGAGTACTTCTTCAGCTCGTTCGAGGTCTTCTATCGTCTCGAACAGCGGCGCCGGCCGGACGTGACAATAGGTCTCGCCCAGATCGTCGGTGCCCGTCAAACCTTCGATCTTGCCGAGCAGCATGACTTCAAGCACGTGGCTGGGAACGTGGGACATCGAAATCACGAAGCTGCCGACGGCTCTGAGCCCGATCTTGTCGATCGCTTCGCGGGCGCAGGCGAAGACGTCGAGCGTTCTGCGGGTCGCTTTTGTCAGGCGGGCTCGGTCGATCGTCGGCAATTCGCCGTCGAGCAGGGCGGTGAGTATCTCAACCCTGCGGTTTTCCGGCGCTTCGGCGTAATCCCGGTCGTTTTCGCTGCACCGCTGAAGAATTTCCGCAACCGCGGAGGAGAATTTGCCCGACTCGTCGCGCAAGTCGAGTTGTGCAAGGTGGAAACCGAACGTCTCGACCAGCCGGATCAAATCCTTGAGCTGGTCGCCGGCGATGCTCGCGTCTCCGTGATGTTCCAGAGATTGACTCATAAGATGCAGGTGACTGAGGAATTCATGTTCCGATCTGTAAGCGTGTTCGGGCGGCGCCGAGAGTTTCGTGGTGGATTTCCTGATTGCGTCGCGGTGAAGCTTCAGCCGGTACATCATGATTCCCAGCTGCCGCCGGTACGGTTCCTTGAGGAAAAGGTCGGGTGTCTCCTTGAACGCTTTTCTTGCAATCTCGCGGGTCTGCTGCATGAGGATGATGAAGTTTTCAGACAGTTCGACCATGCCGTTCGAGTGCGTCAGGACGGTGGTCAGCTTGTCGAGCCGGCGTATGTATTCCTCGAGAATCATCACGGACTGGAGTTTGAAGGTTTTGCGCGTTACCTCGGGTGTTACATACGGGTTGCCGTCGCGGTCGCCCCCGATCCACGAGCTGAACCTGATGAAACTCGACACTTTCACGTCGCTTTCGGGGTAAGTGAGGGCGACGGTTCGTTCAAGCGCGCGATAGACCTTGGGCACCGCGTCGAACAACGAGGTCTTGAAGTAATAAAGGCCGTTGATAACTTCGGCTTCGACGGTCGGCTTGTTGATTCGGACTTCCTCTGTTTTCCACAGGATCTGAATTTGACGAAAGAGCCGGGCGAATATCTCTTCCTTTTCGTTTCCGCTAAGTCGGGCCCGGTCAAGCTCACCGGCGGTCTTGAATATCTGTTGCAGCAGCTGCATGACAGTGCGTCTTTGCGCTTCGGTCGGATGTGCGGTGAACACCGGCCGGTAACGCAGCCGGTCGAGCAGCGTCTGCAGTTGTTGTGCACTGACGCCCTCGTCCTTGAATCGTCTCAGCGTCTCGGCGAAGGAAAGGTCGCCGAAAGATTTCTTTTTCGCCCCCCACGTCGTTGATATCCTCTTCTCCTTGCGCGTCAGCTCGCGGGCTTCTTCGGCGACGTTCGCCAAGCTGAAATAAATCGAAAAAGCGCGGATTACGTTTTCAAGCATTACCGGGTCGAGATTGTCTATATAGCGCATCAAGCGGTTGCGTTTTTGCGGTGAGTCGTCCTTGCGCAATCGGATGAAGCCTCTGCGCAGCCTCTCGACCGTCGAAAAGACTTTCTCTCCAGCTTGCTCCCTGACCACGATGCCGAGCAGGTTGCCGAACAGACGGACTCTGGCGCGCAGATTTCGGTCCGCCGCCGCGTCCTGACGCGCCTCCTTGCCGTTCCGGGCGGACGCCGTCTTGCCGCCGGAAGCGCGGCCCGGCGCGGGAACGTCCTTGATTGCGGCGTGCGTTTCGTCGCGACTCGCGCCGGCGGCGTCGCGCGTGTTGTCTTCATTCATAACGTTAAGAGGTCGGCGGTTGCGACCGCCCATTTTAGCAAACTTTGACTTTGCTTTAAGATACGTCCTTGCCTGCGCCGGCTTCCCGGGAAAAATGATTGACGAAAGCGCAATTTGGAAAAAACTTCAAGAACACTTTAAGCAAGTGTCCGGTCTGCATCTGCGGGATTTATTCGCCGCTGATTCGGAGCGGTTTCAAAAGTTCTCGTGTGAACGTCAAGGTTTGTTTC
>CAZKLI010000025.1:0-3718 GCA_964553575.1 uncultured Chromatiales bacterium | reverse complement strand
GGTGATGCTGTCGGGCGAGACCGCCATCGGCAAGCACCCGACCCGGATGACTTTCATCGCATTAGTGCCCCCATGCACGCCCATCAAATCGCCTTTGGTCACAATCACGAGGTCGCCGTCCTTGACCGCGCGGCATCGCTTGAGCGCTTCGATCGCGGCGACGTTGACTTCTCGGTGCGAGCGGTTGGCGGTATCGAGCGAGCCGGGATACACGCCGCGGTAAAGCGTCACCTTGCGCCGGGTCTCGACGTGACCGGTCAGCGCGTAAATCGGAATGAACGAGTCGGCGCGCGACATCCACAGCGCGGTCGAGCCGGACTCGGTCAACGCCGCGATCGCCGAGACCTTGAGGTTGCGCCCGGTGTATATCGCGGCGCCGGCGATGGCGCGGTCAACGCGGTCGGAGAACAGTTCGGGCGAGGCGCCGACGACGGCGTGCTGGCCTTCCTCGGCGCCCCGGCAGATGCGGCTCATCGCCTTGACCGCCAGCGCGGGGTGCTTGCCGATGGCGGTCTCGCCCGACAGCATCACCGCGTCGGTGCCGTCGAGCACCGCGTTGGCGACGTCGGATATCTCGGCGCGCGTCGGCACCGGGCTTTCGATCATGGACTGCATCATCTCGGTTGCGGTGATCGCGATCTTGTCGCGTTCGCGTGCGTGCTTGATCAGGCGTTTCTGCACCGCGGTCAGGGTTGCGTCGCCGATTTCCAAGCTCAGGTCGCCGCGTGCAATCATGATGCCGTCCGAGACGTCCATGATCTCCTCCATCGCGTCGAGCGCTTCGGCGCGTTCGATCTTGGCGATGATGCCGGCCTTGGAACCGGCGTCGCGCAGCAGTCCCTTGGCGTGCTTGATGTCCTGAGCGTTGCGCGGGAACGAAACCGCCAGGTAATCCACGCCGATCTCGGTCGCGAGCCTGACGTCCTGATGATCCTTGGCGGTGATCGAAGGCGCCGACAGGCCGCCGCCGCGCCGGTTGACGCCCTTGTTGCCCGACAGGCTGTCGCCGTGCTCGACGGTCGTGACGATGCCTTTCTCGTCGGAGGCGGTCACGTTGAGCACCACGCGCCCGTCGTCGAGCAGCAGGGTGTCGCCGACCTTGACGTCCTTGTGCAGGTCGGGGTAGGTCAGCCCGACCCGTTCCTCGTCGCCGTCGTTCTTGCCGAGCGCCGCGTCGAGGGTGAAGGTCTGCCCTTGCTTGAGCCGGACTTCGCCGGCGGCGAAACGTTCGGTGCGTATCTTCGGCCCCTGCAGGTCGCCGATGACGCCGATGTAATAGCGCATACGTTTCGAGACGTCGCGCACCATCTTCATGCGCCGCGCGTGTTCCTCGGCCTCGCCGTGGGAGAAGTTCAGCCGCACCGCGTCAACCCCGCCTTCGAACAGGGCGGCGATGACGTTCTCGTCGTCGGTCGCGGGGCCGAGCGTCGC
This sequence comes from uncultured Chromatiales bacterium, assembly GCA_964553575.1. GTDB lineage: Bacteria > Pseudomonadota > Gammaproteobacteria > Poriferisulfidales > Oxydemutatoraceae > CAYFZO01. The sequence continues at coordinate 2,287 of CAZKLI010000025.1, read as the reverse complement.
GATGATCTTGGTGCGCCGCGGCAGGCCTTTGTATCGCAGCTCAGTCAACGCGGTTCGCCTTGTCTCTCAGCGCAGCGATCGCGGGCAGGTCGCCTTTTTCGATGAACTCGAGCATCGCGCCGCCGCCGGTCGAGACGTAGGAGATGCCGTTGATTCCGAACTGCTCGATTGCGGCGAGCGTATCGCCGCCGCCGGCGATCGAATAGGCGCCGCTTGCGCCGATCGCCCGCCCCACGGCGCACGTGCCGGCGGCGAAAGGCGCGCGCTCGAAAACGCCGACGGGGCCGTTCCACAACACCGTCGCGGCGTCCTTGACGACCTCTTCGATCGCCTCACGGCTGCGCGGGCCGATGTCGAGAATCATCTCGTCGTCGCCCACCTCGTCCATCATGCGCACGACGGTGTCGGTGCTATCCGGCGAAGCCGCGCACACCACGTCTTTCGGCAACATCGGGTATGCGCCGCGCGCGTACATACTCACTATCAAGCTCTGGGCGTCCCTGGCCATCGCGGGTTCGTGCAAGGAGGCGCCGACGTTAAGATTCGAGGCGGCGAGCAGCGTGTTCGCGATGCCGCCGCCCGGCACCAGGCAGTCCACTCTTTCACCCAGCGCCTTGAGCGGGCCCAGCTTGGTCGAGACCTTGGCGCCGCCGACCACGGCGACCGCCGGATGCTCGATCGCGTGAACCGCGTGCGACAGCGCTTCAATCTCTTGGCACAGCAAAGGCCCCGCACAGGCGGTTTCGACGACCCGCACGACGCCGTGCGTCGAGGCGTGTGCACGGTGCGCGCAGCTGAAAGCGTCCATCACGAACACGTCGCACAGCGCAGCGAAGGTCGCGGCGAGCTGCGGATCATTGTCCTTTTCGCCGCGGTTGAAGCGGACGTTCTCAAGCAACACGACGTTGCCGGGCGCGGTCTCGCCGAGCGCGTCGAGCGGCGCCAGACGCACCGGCGTTTCCAGCAGCGTCTCAAGCCGCCGGGCCACGGGCGCGAGCGAGCACTCGGGCGTTACCCGCCCCTCCTCGGGCCGCCCGAGATGCGACGCCAGAATCACCGCCGCGCCGGCTTCGAGCGCCGAGCGGATCGCCGGCAGCGCGGCGCGGATGCGATGGTCGGCGGCGACGCGTCCGTCTTGCAACGGCACGTTGAAGTCAACGCGAATCAGCACCCGCCGCCCGGCGAGCGCGACGTCTTCCATGCGCAACAGGCCGGAAGAATCGGACGGCGCCTGCAAGGCCGCGCTCATGCCGGGGGCGCTCATTTCAGGCTCGCCATGAAGCGGGCCATGTCAATCATGCGGTGGGAGTAGGCCCACTCATTGTCGTACCACCCGCCGACCTTGACCAGCGTGCCCTCCATCACGTGCGTCAGCGACGAGTCGTAGATCGCCGAAGCGGTGCTGTGGTTGTAGTCCATCGACACCAGCGGTTCGTCGGCGAATTCGAGGATGCCCTTGAGTTCACCGGCGGCGGCGTCGCGCATCGCGGCGTCTATCTCGTCCTTGCCGGTCGGGCGCGACGCGGTGAACGAGAGGTCCACCAGGGACACGTTGATTGTCGGCACCCGCAATGCGTGTCCGTGCAGCTTGCCCGCCAGTTCGGGCAGCACCAGCCCCACCGCCTTCGCCGCGCCGGTCTTGGTCGGGATGATCGACTGGGTCGCCGAACGCGCACGGCGCAGGTCCTTGTGGCTGGTGTCGATCAGCACCTGGTCGTTGGTGTAGGAATGGACGGTCGTCAGCAGGCCGTGCTCGACGCCGACGGCGTCCTGCAGCACCTTGACCATCGGCGCGAGGCAGTTGGTCGTGCACGAGGCGTTCGAGACAATCGCGTGCCCGGGCTTCAGGGTGCGATGGTTGACGCCATAGACGACGGTCGCGTCCACGTCGTCGCCCGGCGCCGACAACAGCACTTTGCGCGCTCCGGCGTCGAGATGCGGCTGCGCCTTGCTGCGGCTATTGAACTTGCCGGTGCATTCGAGCAGCACGTCTATGCCGAGCTCGCCCCACGGCAGCCTTGACGGGTCTTCGCCTTGCAGGAAGCGGATGCGTTCGCCGCCGACGATCAGGTCGCCGCCGTCCACCTCGACGCTCGCGCCGAAGCGCCCGTGGGTCGTGTCGTAGCGCGTCAGGTGTGCGGCGGTCTCGACATTGGTGCGGTTGTTGACCGCGACCAGCTTGACGTCGCGTCCCTGATCGGACTCGTGGAGAACGCGCAGCACGTTGCGCCCGATGCGCCCGTAGCCGTTGATTGCGATGTTGACCGTCATGTCCCTGTGTTTCCCC
>CAZKLI010000024.1:0-7411 GCA_964553575.1 uncultured Chromatiales bacterium | reverse complement strand
GATGCAGCGATGGCTGAACGGCGGGCGCGACGTCGCGTTTCTGGTCGGCGGCAGCGACGGTTTGTCTGATGAGTGCAAGGCGCGCGCCGATGAAAGTTGGTCGTTTTCCAAACTGACCTTTCCGCACTCCCTCGCGCGGCTGATGCTCATCGAGCAGCTCTACCGGGGATGGTCGCTGTTGTCGGGGTCTTCCTACCACCGCGAGTAAGTGCGCCGTTTCGCCGGGCCGCTTGCGAACATCCGGCGAGCGGTTCGATGAAGCGGATAAGCGGAAGCGCCGTTGGACGGACGGGCGCCGCGGCGGTAGTGTCATAATTCGTTCTGATGCAGATTTTCACGTCAACATGACGGTGTTGCGCACACCCAAGGTCGTTCTCGCGTCGGCGTCCCCGCGCCGCGTCCGGCTGCTTGAACAGCTGGGCGTCGCTTATGAATCGGCCCCCGTCGGCATAGACGAGACGCGTGCGCCGTCGGAGGCGCCGGAGGATTACGTCGTGCGGCTGGCCCGCTGCAAGGCGCGCGAAGCGGTGCGTCTCAGAGGGACGGGTTTGCCGGTGCTCGCGGCGGATACCGCCGTCGTGCTCGACGGCGAGGTTTTCGGCAAGCCCGCCGGGCGTGCCGGGGCGGCGAAGATGCTCGCCGCCTTGTCGGGCAGGACGCACCGGGTATTGACCGGCGTGGCGTTGCTGAACGGCGGCGAAGAAGACGTTTGTCTCGATTGCAGCGACGTGAAATTCGCCGAGATCGGCGCCGAGTGCATCGAAACGTATCTCGACACCGGCGAGTACCGTGACAAGGCGGGCGCGTACGCAATACAAGGGCGCGCCGCGGCGTTCATCGAACGGCTTGAAGGCAGTTACAGCGGCGTGATGGGACTGCCGTTGTTTGTCGTCTCACGGATGCTCGAGCGCGGCGGCTTGACGGAGCGCGCGTGATGGTCAGGCGCGTGGCTTACGTTTTCGCCGCGGTGCTGGTTTTGATTGCGGCGTTGACGCTGGCATTGAGGTTTGCGCTGTCGCAGGCGGGCGACTACACGGACGACGTCGTCGCGATGCTGTCCGAAGCGACCGGCGCCGAGGTGAAAGTCGGCGCGATGCAGGTGGTGCTGCGCGGCTTCGAGCCGATCGTCGAGCTGTCGCAGGTCGAGGTCAAGCCGCCCGGCGTTTCCGACGAGGCGTTGCGCGCACGACGTCTGCACGTCGAATTTGATTTGCTTGCGTCGCTGCTGAGCGGCGCAGTGAAGATTTCCAGCCTGCGCGTTCTCGACACCGACTTTCTGATCGAGACCGACGCCGAGGGTCGTTCGCGCGTCTCCGGCTTTTTGCCTTTGGACGGTTTGCTCAAAGACGCTCCGGGCGGGACCGCGGCCGGCGTCGGCCTTTACTTGGAACACGCGAATATCCGCTGGCGCAATGAACGGGCGGGCACCGACCACGAGTTCAGGAACGTCAGCGTTGCGTTTGAATCCCGCGACGGGCATTTCCGGTTCGGGCTGAAAACGTTCTTGCCGGCGGCGCTCGGGCGGTTTCTGCACGTCGTCGCCGATTTCGACGACGGCGCGCCGTTCGGTGGAAATGACCGGGGTAATGATCGCGCGGGTCGGATCTACGTCCGTGCCGACGACGCCGACTTGGCTCAATGGGCGCGCCTCGCCGGCAGGTCGGGAGACGTTGCGGGGCAGCTGAACGCCGAGCTGTGGGGTGATTGGCGCGCGGGGGCTTTGCGACGACTCGACGGTGAAGTCGCTTGTGACGCTTGCACCGCTGAAGCCGGAGCGCAGCCGGAACCGTTCTCGGTGCGGACGCGCTTGTCGTGGGAGGGGTACGAAGACGGCTGGCGGCTCGGTATGCTCGATTTCGGTTGGCAAGCGCCGCGGCTGACGCCCGGTCTGGCAATTCAAAACACCGACGCTGCGATTGACTATTACGAAGACGGCGCGAATTTGGTGCTGAAGATGCCGGTGCTCGACGCAGCATTGCTCGGTGCGGGCGCCCGGTTTGCCGCGCAGCGGCAGGGGCGCGCGCCGGGACAGGCTGTCGAGGTCTTCGCCGGGAGCGGTTCGGCTTCATTGTCGGCGTCTTTGAGCCATCCCGATTTCACGCCCCCCGAATTTTCGATTGGAGGCGATGGCCGCGACCGGCTGCGCCTGATCGAGGACGGGATGCGTTTCATCGCCGAATACGCCGCCGGGTACGTTGACCGGCTGCTTTCGCTTTCCGCGGTCGAGACGGTTCGGGGCGAGCTGGCGCTTGAGAAAGTCTCGGCGCGGTTTCCCGGCTGGTCTGACCGCTCGTTCGACTTTGATGAGGTCTCGTCTTCGTTGCGTTATCTTGACGACGGTTCGACGCGCGCGCTCCACGCCGACGGCTTGTCGGTCAGCTTGGGCGGCGCGCGTCTTGGCGGGCGGCTTGCGTGGCTTGGCGGGGAAGCGCCGTCGCTGGATCTCGCGCTGGACATTCAAAATCTGCCGCTGACTTCAATCGGCGGGTTGCTTCCGCGCGACGGCCTTAATCCGCGGCTTAAGGCGTGGATTGAACGGGCGTTCGACGCCGGTGTCCTGGAATCCGCCCGCGTCGAGTTGGCCGGGGCGCCGTCGTCGTTTCCGTTCAAGGACGGCGGCGGGCGATTTCACGCCGAAGGCGGGGTTTCGGGCGCGACGCTGAATTACCAAACCGACCGGCGTCCGCTGCACAAACTCGACGCGCGAGTGGTCTTCGACAACCAGACCCTGACCGTCGAGGCGTCGAATCTGGAACATTACGGACTGCAATCACAATCGGCCCGAGTCGAGATGAAAGACCTTACCCGGCCTTTCGTCACCGTCGCCGCGTCCGGTGCGGGACCGCTGCCGGGCGTGTTCGATTATCTCAAGGACGCGCGTTTGGTGAACGCCGACGGCGTCGTGATGCGCAGCTTGGAACCGAGCGGCGGCAGTCGCCTCGACTTGTCGGTCGAGGCGCCGTTGAGCAAGAAAGTTGACGAACCCGTCTCGGTGAGCGGTGCGCTGAGTTTCGACGGGGCCGCTTTGCGGATTGCGCCGCTCGACCTTGAGTTCAGCGGCTTGACGGGCGTGCTCGATTTCGACCGCAACGGCGGCAGTTCGCAGTCGCTCGCGGCGACGCTCAACGGCGTGCCGGTGCGCGCCGAAGCAGCGCCCGCACAAGCACCCGATCAAGGTGCGACCATGCTCGAAATCGAGGGCGACTTGGCGGCGGCGGAATTGATTGACTTGTCGCAAACGCCTTTAAGCGACGCCGTGCGAGGAACGGCGCCGTGGAAAGCCGATTTGCTGATACCGAGCTTGCGCGCGGGCGGCGAGTATGAGTTGCAGATGAGCTTGTCTTCTTCGCTTGAAGGGGTTGAGGTCGTTTTGCCTTCGCCGTTCGGCAAGACGACGGCGCAGCGGCGCGAGTTCTCGGCCGACGTCAAGCTGGGCGAAGTAAGCCGGTACGGTTTGTCTTACGGGGGAGACGTCAGAGCGGCGTTGGTCAAGGGTGCGGGCGCGTCGTACGGTTATCTGCATTTCGGCCCGTCCGAACCGCCGCCGGCCGAGCGCGGGCGGTTCAAGGTCGGCGGCATGGTCGCTCAGCCGGTCGAACTCGACGACTGGCTCGGGTTAAGCGACGCCGGGGGCGGTTTAGGCCCTTATCTGAACGACGTCGCCTTGTCGTTCGCCGAGCTGCGCAAAGGAGGCGAAACGTTGGGCGAGACGTTTGTCGGGGTCGAGCCCGGCGAAGGCGGGCGCCGCCTGCGGATTGACGCCGCGTGGGCGCAAGGATGGGTCGCGATACCCGACGCCGAGGACGGCGCCGTGTTTGCGAAGATGGAGAGGCTGTTCTTGCCGAAGAGTACGCCGACCGGCGCCTCAAAGCTGGACCCGGCCGACGTGCCGCCGCTTGAGATCGAGGTAGGCGAGTTTCGTCTCGGTAATCTGCAAGTGTCCAATCTGCATCTCGTTACCGAGCCGTCCAATCGCGGCATGAGGATAGGCCGGCTCGCTTTTGAAGCCGGTGAAACAGCGAGCGTGATGAGCGGGAACTGGTCGCTTCGCGGGCGGGATCATCGCAGCAATTTTCGTTTTGACGTCAACGGGCGCGACTACGGGAAGATGCTGCGGGTGCTCGGCGTTTCGAGCAGTCTCAAAGGCGGTGACGGCTCCTTGACCGGGCGCGTCGCCTGGGCCGACTTGCCGGCCCGACTCACGCTTGAAAAACTCGAGGGAAGCGTCGAGGTCGGTTTGAAGGACGGCGTCGTCGAGAAAGCCGACCCGGGCGTCAGCCGCCTGCTCGGGCTGTTCAGCGTCGGCCACGTCGTGCGGCGCTTGTCGCTCGACTTTCGCGACGTCATAGAGAAAGGATTGGCTTTCGACGAGCTCGAAGGGAAAGTCAGTTTCCGTGACAGCGTCATGCACACCGAAGATTTCGTGATTGTGGGGCCCGCGTTGGCGATGTCGATCAGCGGCGACACCGACGTCGCACGCAAGCGGTACGACCAGGAGGTTGTCGTCGTGCCGAACCTGAGTTCGGGTCTGCCGGTCGCCGGCGCCTTGCTCGGCGGCCCCATCGGCGCCGCCACGGTGTTTCTTGTTGACAAGTTGACGAACCTCGGCTCGAAAGTGGACAAGGTCGTCACCCTGCGTTACCACCTGCACGGCAGCTGGGACGACCCGCAGGTGGACTTCAAAGGCGCACCCGAGGTCGAGAAAGGGCCCGGCAAGCTCAAGCAGTTGATTGAGAAAGTGCTGCCTTGAGCACCGGCGGCGCGACGTTGCCGTTCGTCGCTTCGGATTGGCCGGCCGGGTGAAAAAATCGGGGTTTCGGCGCGAAGTAGAATAGACTTTTTGACGCTGCCGGGAGCGCTCTCGCTTTGGGGCCTCGCTCCGGTCTGGTCGGAGTCGGCTTTTAGGCCTCGCTCCGGCGGAAGATGGCAGCGGGCGCCGGGGAGGTTTCATGCTAAAACGCGTTCACATCAAAGGCTATAAGTCTCTCGACGACGTCGAAGTGACGTTGTCGCCGCTCTCCGTGTTGTTCGGGCCGAACGCCGCGGGCAAGAGCAACTTTCTCGACGCTTTGTATCTGTTGGCGAGACTCGGCACGAGCAAGACGCTCAAGGAGGCTTTCGACCCGCCTTGCCGGGGCAAACCCTTGGAGTCTTTCAATTTCGGCGAAGAAGGCATTGGAAGCCGAGTAAAACGCGAAAGATTGACTTTTTCGATCGAAGCCGATTTGGAATTGTCGGACGAGGTCGTCAACGCCGTCAATCGGCGGATACAAGAAATGCGCCACCCGAAAATGCACCACCCGGGCAGCCTCAAGCGGGTCGCCGAAGACGGGGTCAGAAGTTCCTCGTCCAAGGTGAGCAGGCGCGGCCTGCGCTACCGTCTTGAGATCGAGATGATTCCTAAGACGGGAGAGGTGCACGTGGCTGACGAGTACCTTAGCGCCTTGAACGCCGCCGGCGAACCTGCCGACAGGCCTAAGCCGTATATCGAGCGGCAGGGAGAGAAAATCCACCTTCGGATGGAAAGACAATCGCACCCGGCCTACTACGACCGTTATATGGACCGCAGCGTTCTTTCGATGCCGCATTATCCGCCGCATCACCCTCATTTGACCGCCGTTCGGCACGAGCTGGAAAGCTGGTTGTTTTTCTATTTCGAGCCTCGCGAGCGTATGCGCACGGCAAACCCCGTCGAAGAGGTTCGTCACATCAGGTCGATGGGCGAGGGCCTCGCCGCTTTTCTCAATACCTTGCGTGAGAAGAAGCCGCGGCAATTCGACGCAGTTGAAAAGGCGCTGCACGTCTTCATACCCGACGTCAGCGGTATAGACGTCAGCGTCAATAATCTCGGCGAGGCCGAGCTTCGCGTCAAGGAAAACGACGTCGTTGTTTCCGCGAGGGTGCTTTCCGAAGGCACGCTCCGTATCCTCGGGCTTTTGGCGTTGACGGGAAGCGATGAGCCGCCTGCGCTGGTGGGATTCGAGGAGCCCGAAAACGGCGTTCACCCGGGTCGAATCAGGCTGATAGCGAAATTCCTGGAGACGCGGCGATACGTGGGTTTGAGCCAGTACATAGTTACCACGCATTCCCCGGTTCTGCTCGACCTGTTGTCGTATGACTCCTTGTTCGTGGTGCGGCGAAGCGACGGCAAGACGAAAATCAGCCCGCTGTCCGAATGGGGTTCTTTCGGTCGTCTGTCGCGTAAAGACGATATTGAGCGTGCGTTTGACGAGTGGCGGGAAGACGCCCCTGTTTCCGAGCGCATCCTGAGAGGGGATTTTGATGACTAGCGAAATCACGTTGTTCGGGGAAGACGAAGTCCACCGGGAAGTTATCACCGCCCTGATTCAGAAAATCGCTCAAGAATATGATTTAGACCTGCATCTCAGTTGGCGCAGTGCATCGGGCGGGCGCGGCAAGGTCGTAGAAGCGTTCAGGAAGTTTTTGCATGGATTGAAGCGACAAGAGGAATCCAGGCCCGACCTGGTTGTCGTTGCCACCGACGCGAACTGCACCGGGCTGAATGAACGCGTCAGGGAGTTTCAGGGTTTGGGTGAACCCGTGCCGGTGGTTCTGGCGATTCCCGACCCGCACGTCGAGCGCTGGTTGCTTCTCGACGGCGCGGCGTTCAAGGCGGTGTTCGGCAGGGGTTGCGACGCGCCGGATTTGAAGTGCATCCGCAATCGCTACAAGCAGCGGTTGATTGACGAAGTTCTCAGTGCGGGCGTCGAGCTTCCTCTCGGCGACGTTGAGTTTGCGCGCAGCGTCGTGATGAATATGGATATAGACCGGGTTGCAAGAAGCGATGAATCTTTCGCCCGGTTTGTCGGCGCGCTTCGCGCTGCGTTCGACCGCCGGCGTTCTAGTCGCTGACGGTTGCGTTTTTTACGGCTGACCGGCCCGGTCTTTGCCGCGAGTAAATAACCACGTGCTCGACGTCGACGGTGATGCCGAGCGCTTCGCCGACTTGATGGTCGTGGTGGCTGGGGGCGAAGCAGTACACCGTTTCGCCGCTGTCGAGCTGCAGGTGGTACAGGAACTCGGCGCCGCGGAATTGTTTCTTGCGGATCACCGCTTTCATCGGGCTGGCGTCGTCGTGGATGACGTCGTCGGGCCGGATCAAGACGTCGACCTCTTCTCCTTCGGCGAAAGCGCGTTCCCCGCGGTCCATCGGGAAGAGGCCCAGCGCGGTGGTAACACGGTCGTCGCGTTGTATCTCGCCGCGCAACATGCTGCCCATGCCGATGAACGTGGCGACGTCGCGTGACGCCGGCTTGTGATAGACGTCGTAGGCGCTGTTCCATTGCAGCAGGCGGCCGTCGTCAATCACGCCGAGCACGTCGGCGGCCGCGAACGCCTCTTCCTGGTCGTGGGTGACCAGCAGCGTGGTGATGTTGCGTTCGGTGACGAC
>CAZKLI010000023.1:0-7829 GCA_964553575.1 uncultured Chromatiales bacterium | reverse complement strand
AGCGTTTTCCGCAAAGGGTGCTGCATCCCGAGGAGCACCGGGACTACCGCGGGCAAGGGAAGTCCCCGAGGTTTCTCGCGCGGCGGTTTGCAGCAAAGGAAGCCGTCGTCAAAGCGCTGGGGTTGGGTTTTACAGGCGGTGCATATCCGCGCAGAATACGCATCGGTCACGATGCCCTCGGCCGCCCGTCGGCGGCGTTGCCGCCCGGGCTGCCGGGGCGGCGGTGCACCGCCTTGCTGAGCATCGCCGACGAGAAAGATTACGCCGTGGCGCAAGCGATTGTCTTGGAGGAAGAGCGGTGAGCGTGAATTACCCGACGGTCGAAGATTTCATCGGCAACACGCCGCTGGTTCGTTTGCAGAGGCTGTACGAAGGCGACAACACGTTGCTGGTCAAGCTCGAAGGCAACAACCCGGCGGGGTCGGTCAAAGACCGTCCCGCGCTCAGCATGATTTCGCGCGCCGAGGAACGCGGCGAAATCAAGCCCGGCGACGTGCTGGTCGAGGCGACCAGCGGCAATACCGGGATCGCGCTGGCGATGGCGGCGGCGATTAGAGGCTACCGTATGATCTTGATCATGCCGGAAAACATGAGCGCCGAACGGCGTGCGACGATGAAAGCTTTCGGCGCCGAGATCATCTTGGTCTCGGCCGAGGAGGGCATGGAAGGCGCCCGGGATTTGGCCGCGAAAATGGGCGAGAAAGGCGAAGGCACGGTGCTTGACCAGTTCGCCAACCCCGACAATCCGCACTCGCATTACGTCGGCACCGGCCCGGAGATCTGGCGCGACACCAAAGGCACGATTACGCATTTCGTCGGTTCGATGGGCACGACCGGCACGATTATGGGCGCCGGGCGGTTCTTGAAGGAGCAGAACCCGCAAATCGAGATCATCGGCGTAACCCCTTCGGAAGGCTCCAAGATTCCGGGCATCCGGCGCTGGCCCGAAGCGTATCTGCCGAAGATCTACGACCCCGGCAAGGTGGACCGCGAGATTCAGGTCACCCAAGAGGAAGCCGAGCGGATGATGCGCGAGCTGGCGGCGCGGGAAGGCATCTTTTGCGGCATCTCGTCGGGGGGATGCGTCAGCGCCGCGTTGCGCCTTGCAGCGGAAGTCAGCAACGCGGTGATTGTCGCGGTCGTGTGCGACCGAGGCGACCGCTACATCTCGACCGGCTTGTTTCCCGCGTGAAAACGCTGGTCTTTGACATAGAGACGATACCGGACGTCGAGTCCGGCAGGTTGCTGCACGGCTTGGAAGGGCTCCCCGACAAGGATGTCGCAACCGCGATGGAACATCTGCAGAACCAGAAGACCGGCAGCGAGTTCCTGCCGCTCCATCTGCACCGCGTCGTCGCAATCTCGGTGGTGCTGGCCGAGGGCGACGGCGTGAAAGTCTGGTCTCTGGGTGAATCCGACGCCGGAGAAAAGGAATTGGTCGAGCGTTTTTTCGACGGCATCGAAAGATTCTCACCCGAGCTGGTCAGCTGGAACGGCACGGGCTTCGACCTGCCGGTGCTGCATTACCGCGCGCTGCTGCACGGGATCGTCGCCCCGCGTTATTGGGAAACCGGCGACGAAGACAGGTCGTTTCGCTACAACAGCTACTTGGGGCGCTTTCACTGGCGGCATATAGACCTGATGGACGTATTGTCCGGCTATCAACTGAGGGCCGCCGCGTCGCTCGACGCAATTGCGAAGATGCTGGGTTTCCCCGGCAAGCAGGGCGTCGGCGGCAACCGCGTGTGGGAAGCCTGGCAGCAAGGGCGTCTTGAAGAGATCAGGAACTACTGTGAGGTTGACGCATTGAACACGTATCTGGTTTACCTGAGGTTCCAGAAGATGCGCGGGCAAATCGGCGCCGGCGCTTATGAGCAAGCCTGCCAAGCGCTCAGGGACACGCTGTCCGCGTCGCAGGCCGACCACCTCAAGGCCTTTCTCGACGCTTGGCTCGACGCCCGGGCTGAAACCTGAGTTCCTTTCACTTTCCCGTGACTCAAGGTGCGTTGAAGCGGGTCTGTCGTCTTCAACGCCGGTTGCCCTAAAGCTTCGCGCCCGGCGAAGTGCCCGGCCGGTTTCGTCGCCGTGTCCGGGCGGGGGTTTGCCCGTCTGAACCTCGCGCCCAAGCCGTCGTCAGGCGCCGAGCAGTTTCTCGATGATTCGCCGGTGAATCTGCGTCAGGATTTCCAAGTCTTCTGTTCTCACGTGCTCGTCTATCTGGTGGATGCTTTCGTTCACCGGGCCGATTTCGACGATCTCGGCCCCGGTCGGCGCGATAAACCGCCCGTCGGAAGTGCCGCCGGCGGTCGAACGAACCGGCGGGCGTCCGGTTATCTCGGCCGCCGCCGTGCGCACGGTTTCGACGAGCAGTGAATCGGCGGGCGTCAGGAACGGTTTTCCCGACAAGCGCCATTCGATTTCATAATCGAGCTCAGCCGCTTTCAGCATTCTTTCGGTGCGCTCACGCAGCGCGTCCTCCCCGGTCTCGGGCGAGAAACGGAAATTGAAATCGGCTTCGAGCGTCGCCGGGGTGACGTTGTCGGCGCCCGCGCTTGCGTCAATCCGGGTGAGTTGAAACGTGGTCGGCGGGAAGTCGGCGTTGCCTTTGTCCCAGATCTCCCCGCACAGCGCCGACAACGCCGGTGCGACGGCGTGGATCGGGTTCAGCGCGTTTTGCGGGTAGGCGACGTGTCCCTGCCGTCCCTTGACCCTGAGTTTTCCGCTCAGCGATCCGCGGCGTCCGTGCTTGATCGTGTCGCCGACGGTCTTCTCCGAGGACGGCTCACCGATGACGCACCAATCGATCGTCTCTCTGCGTGCGGCAAGCCGTTCGACCGCGTGGCGGGTGCCGTTGCGTGCGGGGCCTTCTTCGTCGCTGGTAATCAGCAGCGCGAGCGAGCCCTTGTGTTCGGGGTGCGCCTCGACGAAACGCCGGCAAGCGACGGTTATCGCGGCGACGCCGCCTTTCATGTCGGCGGCGCCGCGCCCGTAAAGCAAACCGTCTTTCTCGGTCGGCGTGAACGGGGGATGCCGCCACGCCGCCTCGTCGCCGGGCGGGACGACGTCGGTGTGCCCCGCGAACGCGAGCAACGGCGCGGCGTCGCCGTGGCGCAGCCACAGATTGGAGACGCCTTCGCGGTCGAAACGTTCGGCGGCGAAGCCCACAGGCGTCAGCTGTTCGGCGATCAGCGTCTGGCACCCGGCGTCGTCGGGCGTCACCGAACGGCGTTCGATCAGGGCTTTGGCCAGTTTCAGCGTGTCGCTCATGAGTTTGAAAAGTTTTCCGCGCGGTTTGAAGCCGCGGCGGCTTCGGGAGTTACCGCGTGTTTTGTCTCAGCAATTCGTTGATGCCGACTTTGGCGCGGGTCTTCTCGTCAACCTGCTTGACGATGACCGCGCAGTAGAGACTGTATGAGCCGTCTTTCGACGGCAGGTTGCCGGGCACGACGACCGAACCCGCGGGAACGCGGCCATAGATGATTTCGCCGGTCTCGCGGTTGTAGATGCGGGTGCTTTGCCCGATATAGACCCCCATCGAGATCACCGAGCCTCGCTCGACGATGACCCCTTCGACGATTTCCGAACGCGCACCGATGAAGCAGCCGTCCTCGATGATGGTCGGTGCGGCCTGCAACGGCTCGAGCACGCCGCCGATGCCGACTCCGCCGGACAAGTGCACGTTCTTGCCGATTTGTGCGCACGAACCGACGGTCGCCCAGGTATCCACCATCGTGCCCGCGTCCACGTAGGCGCCGACGTTGATGTAGCACGGCATCATCACCACGTCGGGGGCTTGATACGACCCTCGGCGGGCGATCGCCGCCGGCACGACCCTGACGCCGCTTGCGGCGAAGTCATCGGCGCCGGCGTCGGCGTATTTGAGCGCGACCTTGTCGTAGAAGCGGGTGTAGCCGGCGTCGATGACCTGGTTGTCGTTGAGCTTGAACGACAGCAGCACCGCCTGTTTGAGCCATTGATTCACGCGCCATTCGCCGCCGGTTTTCTCGGCGACCCGCCATTCGCCTTTGTCGAGGCCGTCGAGACAGCGTGCGACCGCTTGCGTGACCTCGGGCGGGGCGATCGCGGGCGACAGCGTCTCGCGTTGCTCGAACGCCTGTTCTATGGTGCGAATCAGTTCCTGCATGTTCTTTCGAGTTGGTTCAGCCTTGTTTCAAACTGTGCTTCAGGGCCGTGCTTCAAGCCCGTGCTTCAGGGGCGGCGCCGAATCGGGTTTTTCTCCAGGAAATCCCGCAGCCGCCGCGCCGCTTCCTCGCAGACCTCGGGGGCCGCGACCAGCGCGATGCGCACCCGGCTTTTGCCCGGATTGACACCGCCGGCTTCTCTCGCGAGATAGGCGCCCGGCAACGTCACGACGTTCTTTTGCTCGTAGAGCGCGCGCGTGAACGCCTCGCCGTCGCCGACGTCCGGCCACAGGTAAAACCCGGCGGCCGGCGTCCGCAACGGTAGTGTATCACCGACAATCTCGATAAAGCGCTTGAACTTCTCACGGTACAACCGTCTGTTTTCGACGACGTGCCGCTCGTCGCGCCACGCGACGGCGCTGGCGAGCTGCAGCGGCGGCGGCATCGAGCAGCCGTGATAGGTGCGAAAGCGCAGGAATTTTGCAATCAGTTTTTCGTCGCCGGCGACGAAACCCGAGCGCAGCCCGGGCAGGTTGGAACGTTTTGACAGGCTGTAGAAAGCGAGGCAGTGCGCGTGCCCGGCGTTGCCGAGCGCCTGCGAGGCGGCGAGCAGTCCTTGCGGCGGCGCCGTCTCGTCGAAATAGACGTCGCAGTAACATTCGTCGGAGACGACGGTGAAACCGAAGCGGTGCGCACGCTCGATCAGTGCTTGCAGCGTCGCTTGCGGCAGCACCGCACCGCTCGGGTTGTCGGGCGTGCAGACATAGACCAGTCGGCAGCGCCGCCAGACCGCGTCCTCGACCGCGTCGAAGTCGGGCAGAAAGCCGCGTTCCTCGGTGCAGTTGACGTAGCAGGGTTCGGCGCCCGCGAGCAACGCCGCGCCTTCGTAGATTTGGTACAGAGGGTTCGGCATGACGGCGAGCGGGTCGCCGGTGCGGTCTATCAGGCATTGTGCGACGGCGAACAAGCCTTCGCGCGTGCCGTTGAGCACGAGCACGTTGCGGGCGGGGTCGAGCGCCGTCGTCTCAAGGTCGAAACGCCGGCACAGCCATTCGAGACAAGCTTCGCGCAACGCGTCTTCGCCGCGTATCGCCGGGTACTCGCCGAACCGCGCCGCGGGCAGCGTTGCAGAGCGTCGCCGAGCACGCGGCGGCGGGTGCTGCGGTTCACCGACCGACAATTTAATCTGCGCGAGCGTTGCGGGCGTTGCGTCGGCGAGCAACGCGGCGAGCCGTTCGAACGGGTACGCCTGCAGACGCTCGAGTGCGGGGTTCACGGGGCGGGGTTCCACGCCGAGGATTCGTCGGAACGCAGCGTCAGGATTTCGTGGCCGTCGGCGGTGACCAGCACGGTGTGTTCCCACTGCGCCGACAATGAATGATCTTTGGTAACCACGGTCCAGCCGTCGGGCAGCAGTCTGACGTGGCGTTTTCCCGCGTTGACCATCGGCTCGACGGTGAACGTCATTCCCGGTTTCAACTCGAGGCCGGTGCCGGGGCGTCCGTAGTGGAGCACCTGCGGGTCTTCGTGAAACTCGCGGCCGATACCGTGTCCGCAGTATTCCCGCACCACGCTGTAGCGGCGGCTTTCGACGAACGACTGGATTGCGTGGCCGAGGTCGCCGAGGCGCACGCCGGGTCTGACCATCGCGATACCCCGGCGCATCGCCTCGTACGTCGTCTCGATCAGGCGCGTCGCCTGCACCCCGGGCTCGCCGATCGTGAACATGCGGCTGGTGTCGCCGTGGTAGCCGTCCTTGATGACGGTGACGTCAATGTTCAGCACGTCGCCGTTCTTGAGCCGGCGTTCGTTCGGGATGCCGTGACAGACTTGGTGATTCAGCGAAGTGCAGATCGATTTCGGAAAGCCGCGGTAGTTCTTCGGCGCCGCGATGCAGCCGAGCTCGGCGGTAATGAAGTCGTCGCACACGCGGTCGAGTTCCTCGGTCGAGACGCCGGGGCGGACGTGGCCGGCTATCATCTCCAGGACTTGTGCGGCGGCTCGTCCCGCAGCGTGCATTTTCTCGATTTCCTCGGCGCTTTTGATCAGGCTGGTCATAGGGGTTTTTCGCGCGTTCTCCCGGCGCCGGCCGATGCCGGTTCGCGGCGGTGCGCCAACGGCGGCGTAATATTCGCGCTTCTTGTCCGAACTGAGCGGTCGGGCGAAGTATCTTGCGCCGGTTGCACCTATTGCATTAGTTTATCAGGGGGGAGGAATCGGCGGTGCTTTATCTCGGCGATTTGCACGTGCACGCCGGCGTCGTGAAAGAAACCGCGGACCGACCGCCTTACCGAACAACGTTCTCAATGTTTCGGTGTCGGCGTGGGGGGCTTCACGTGGGGGGCTTTGCGCCGGCTTTCCTGAGAAAGCGTGGTAAACTCAGCGCCCGCCGGAGAATGTGCGGAATATGCTGCACGTCGTGCCCTGTGAGCCGGACCAAGTTTTAGTGAGCGCACCTGTTTTTCCGCCGCAGTCGGTCAACGAATAAAATGTCTCTGTACCTACCCCCCTAATTTCGTGTCGGTGTCAGACACGAATTCCAGCCCCATGGTCAACCCCATGGCCAATCCTCGGGTGTACTCCCCGCAACCCGTCTATATTCCTGAAAATGCAGGAATAAAACGAAATGTGGCTGTGAATGAAATGAAGGCCGTTGGTGATTCAGCCGTTAAGCGGCCTTTGGATGAAGAAGCCCGTTCCGAGTATGACTCTCGCACTCTTTTCTATGACATGTTTTTTAAATCCGGCGATTTAGTCTGCTTGGGTCCGCCGTTCCGTAATTTAGGGGCGCCGATCGCCGTATGCTGTGATGGGGAAGCTGTGAGTTTCGCCTGTAATCATAATCAGTTTGAACCAAGAGAGCCTGCTGTGTTGCGTCTCAGGCTTCGTTTGGGAGAAGTCCGGGGGCGTCTGAATCTGAAATTTTCTTTCCCTGAGTTTGAAGCAACCGTCTCACTCGATACGCTGCGGGCTCATCCGCCGGTGCTGCCGTTCAGAAATTTGTGCCTGCATACCATTCAAAAGGATAATCCGTGCGAATGGATCAGGGACTGGTGTCTTTGGCATCACCGGATGCATGGAGTGCAGAGAGTGATTGTCTATGATAACGGGAGTCGTGATTTCCCGAAATTGGACGGGGCTTTATCGGGGTTGGATGCGGAGCTGGAAACCATGCTTGTACATTGGCCGTTTCCTTACGGCCCCATCACGGCTGTGCATCAGAACAGATTTTGTCAGGTCGGCGCCCTGAATCATTTCCGGCTGTTTTTCGGCGACACCATCCGCTGGGGCCTTAATCTGGATATAGATGAGTACCTTTACGTCAACGCGAAACAATCATTAAAGGAGTTATTGGCACAACCCGGCCGGATTCGCAGTCCGGTGGTATATTTGGGTTCCTTGAAGTTTCCGCGACCGGACGTTCCGAGAGATATTCTGCCGAGATTTTTCCATCATAAGCTGTACATCTCCGACCGCGAGAAGTTTTGGGTTGCCAGAAAGTATATTTTTCAGCCCGGCCGAGTGTCTCACATATCTACACATAACGCTTTTCCTATTTTTCCCGAGCTCTCGAAAAACCAAGGTCTTCGTCTTTTGCAACGTGCACTTCGACGTTTACAGCGAGTTCTGCGAAAGGGGATGCGGCGTTTCCGGCGGGCTGTTTCGGGGTTGGGTGTGGGCGGATAT
>CAZKLI010000022.1:0-3117 GCA_964553575.1 uncultured Chromatiales bacterium | reverse complement strand
GCTGACGCTCGAGGAGGTCGGTTCGATGTCGGGCGGCGTTTTGCACGGCGGCGATTGCGCGGTTAGCGGCGTGAGTATTGACAGCCGCAGCCTGTGCGCGGGGGAGTTGTTCGTCGCGTTGCGCGGCGAGCGTTTCGACGGCCATGAATTCGTTTCGGCGGCCCGCGAGCGCGGCGCCGCGGGCGCGATGGTCGAGCGCGAAGTCGGCGTGCCGGTGCCGCAAATCTTGGTCGGGAACACGTTCGAAGGCCTCACCGATTTCGCCGCGGCCTGGCGCGGGCGATGCGAGCCGGTGATGGTCGCGCTGACCGGCAGCAACGGCAAGACCACCACCAAGGCGATACTGGCGTCGGTGCTCGAAAGATGCATGAGCGTGCTGGTGACGCGCGGCAACCTCAACAACCTTATCGGCGTGCCGCTGACTTTGCTCGCCTTGCGCGAGACGCATCAGGCGGCGGTGGTCGAACTCGGCGCCAACCGCCCGGGCGAGATCGCCGCGCTCGGTCGGCTGGTGCGGCCGGCGGTCGCGCTGGTGCTCAACGCCGCGCCCGCGCATCTCGAAGGTTTCGGCAGTCTCGACGGCGTCGCCCGCGCCAAGGGCGAGCTGTTCGAATGCCTCGAAGAAGACGGCGTCGGCGTCGTCAACGCCGACGACGCCTACCGTGAATACTGGCTCGGTTTGCTCGAACGCCGCCGCGTCGTCACCTTCGCGGTTGACCGCCCCGACGCCGACGTCGGCGGGCGAATCGTCTCCGGCGGGATAGAGGTCACGATTGCCGGGCGGACGCGGCGCCTGCGTTTCGCCTTGCCCGGAAAGCACAACCTGTACAACGCGCTCGCCGCCGCCGCGGTGGCGCACAGCCTCGACGTCGGTTTCGACGAGGTCGTTGCCGGCCTCGAAGCGGTGCGGGCGGTGCCGGGACGCCTGTGCTTCGTTCCGGGTTTCGCCGGCGCACGGCTGATAGACGACAGTTACAACGCCAACCCGGGCTCGCTCGCGGCGGCGGTTCACGTGCTTTGCGAATACCGCGGCGAGCGTTGGCTGGTGCTCGGCGACATGGCCGAGCTCGGCGCCGACGCCGAACGGCTGCATTTCGACGCCGGGCGCAACGCCGCGCGTTGCGGCATTTCCCGCCTGTTCACCCTGGGCGCTTTGTCGCGCGCCGCGGCCGATGGTTTCGGCGCCGGCGCCGAGACTTTCGACTCGTGCGAGGCGCTGTGCGAACGTTTGGCGTCGTCGTTGAGCGGCGCGGGCGAAGAGGTGACGGTGCTGGTCAAGGGTTCGCGTTCGGCGCGCATGGAAAGGGTGGTGCAGGCGCTTGAGGCGCCGCGCGGGGAGGTGCGGGCGTGTTGATGTATCTCACCGATTACCTCGCGCAGTTTCACAGCGGGTTCAACGTGTTTCAGTACATCACCCTGCGCGGCGTGTTGAGCGCGTTGACCGCGCTGGCCGTCAGTTTCATCGTGGGGCCCTTGTTCATCTCCAGGCTCACGGCTATGCGGATCGGACAGAACATCCGCGAGCTCGGGCCTGAATCGCATTTCGTCAAAAGCGGCACTCCGACGATGGGCGGCGGGCTGATCCTGACCGCGATACTGCTGAGCACCTTGCTGTGGGCCGACGTCTTCAATCGTTACATCGTCGTCACCTTGTGCGCTTTGGTGCTGTTCGGCATCATCGGCGGCGTTGACGATCTGCTCAAGCTGCGTTTGGGCGACAGCAAGGGGCTGTCGATCCGCCGCAAGTTCCTGCTGCAGTCGATCGTCGGCGCCGCGGTCGTGTTCGTGCTTTACCGCACCGCCGAATTGCCGGCGGAAACCCGGCTGGTCGTGCCGTTCATCAAGACCGTGATGATTGACATGGGGCCGTGGTTCATGCTGCTGGCTTTCCTGACCATCGTCGGCTCAAGCAACGCGGTCAACCTGACCGACGGCCTCGACGGACTCGCGATCATGCCGGCGGTGCTGATTGCGGCGGCGCTGAGCATCTTCGCCTACGCCAGCGGGCACGCCGTTTTTTCCGAATACCTCGCAATCCCCCACCTGCCGCTCGCCGGGGAACTGTTCGTCTTCTGCGGCGCAATCGTCGGCGCGGGACTCGGGTTCCTGTGGTTCAACACCTATCCCGCGCAGGTGTTCATGGGCGACGTCGGCGCAATCGCGCTGGGCGCCGCGATCGGACTGGTCGCGGTGCTGGTCAGGCAGGAACTGGTGTTTGCGGTGATGGGCGGGATCTTCGTGATCGAAGCCTTGTCGGTCATCATCCAGGTCGCGTCCTACAGGCTGACGGGCAACCGGGTGTTTCGCATGGCGCCGATACACCATCATTTTGAATTGCACGGCTGGGCCGAGCCGAAAGTCATCGTGCGCTTCTGGATTATCACGGTGATCTTGGTGCTGGTCGGCCTCGCGACCTTGAAGATCAGGTGACGCGGTGACCCACGGCAAGCCAACCTTGGTGGTGGGACTCGGCAAGACCGGCGCCTCGGTCGCGCGGTTTCTGCACCGTCGCTCGGTGCCGTTCATCGCCGCCGACAGCCGGACTCGGCCGCCGGGCTGCGACGAGTTCAAGCGTCGTTACCCGCAAGCCGAGGTGCGCCTCGGCGATTTCGACGAACGTCTCTTTATCAATGCCGCCGACGTCGTGCTGAGCCCCGGGGTGCCGTTGAAGACGCCGGCGGTGCAACGTGCGCTTGCGGCCGGGATTTCGGTCATCGGCGACGTCGAGCTGTTTGCGCGCGTCATCGGCGGCGGCAAACGGGTGGTCGCGGTCACCGGTTCGAACGGCAAGAGCACGGTGACGACGCTGGTCGCCGAGATGGCCGCGCACGCGGGAATCAAGGCCGCCGCCGGCGGCAACCTCGGCACGCCGGTGCTTGATTTGCTCGCCGACGACGGGGAAACCGAGCTTTACGTGCTTGAATTGTCGAGCTTCCAGCTCGAAACCACCTATTCGCTGAAACCCGCGGCGTCGGTCGTGCTGAACATCAGCGAGGATCATCTCGACCGCTACGATTCGTTCGCCGACTACGTTAAGGCGAAGCAAAGGATTCACCGCGGCAGCCATACCGTCGTGCTGAACCGCGAAGACGGCGGAATTTCGAGACGGTTCTTGTC
>CAZKLI010000021.1:0-2202 GCA_964553575.1 uncultured Chromatiales bacterium | reverse complement strand
CAACGGCATCACCGCCTGAAACCGCCTGTCGCGCGCCTGCCGCGCCGACCCGCCCGCCGAATCGCCTTCGACCAGAAACAGCTCGTTCTCGTCGAGATCGTTCGAAACGCAGTCGGCGAGCTTGCCCGGTAGCGCGAGATTCAGCAACAGGCTCTTGCGGGGCGTCTTGGCGTTCTTGCGCCGGCGTTTTTGCGCGTTGGCGAGCACCCGCTCGACGATGCGCTCACCCTCCTTGGGGTGGCGGTTCAACCACAAGCTCAGCGCGTCCTTGGTCACCGCCTGCACCACGGTCGCCGCGGCTTTGTGGTTCAGCTTCTCCTTGGTCTGTCCCGAAAATTGCGGGTCGGCGATTTTCAGCGACAGCAAATAACAGGCGTCGGCCCAGAAATCATCGGGCGCCGGCTTGACGTTCTTCGGCGTCAACTCGTGGAACTGCATGAACTCGCGCACCGCCTCGACGAGGCCCGCGCGAAGACCCGCGACGTGGCTTCCCCCCTGCGGCGTCGGCACCAGGTTGACGTAGCTCTCGGCGACCGGCGGCGAGTCTTCGTCGCTCCAGTTCAGGCACCACGCGAGCTCGTGGTCGTCGCCCTCGTGACTGTCGCCGAGGTTCTCGTCGAGCAGCAAGAGGCGTCCCGCGGTCAGCTCGCGGAAATACTCCGACATCCCGTCCTGGTAGCACCACTCCCGCCGCGGGCCGCCGGACTCCTCGGCGTAAGTGACCCGCAACCCCGGGCACAGCAGCGCCTTGGCGCGCAACAGACGTTCCAGACGCTTGACGTTGAAACGCACGCCGTCGAAGAACTTGGGATCGGGCCAGAAACGAAGCTTCGAACCCGAATCGCGCTTTGCAACCTTGCCGATTTCTTCCAACGGCCCCGCCGCCTTGCCTCCCGCGAACGCCATGTTGTATTCCTTGCCGCCCCGCTTGATCCAAACCTCGAGATGCTTCGACAAGGCGTTGACCACGGACACGCCGACGCCGTGAAGACCGCCCGCGTAGCGGTAATGACGGTCGGAGAATTTCCCGCCCGAATGCAGCGTCGTCAGGATGACCTCAACGCCCGGGCAGTTGCGCTCGGGATGCCGGTCCACCGGCATCCCGCGCCCGTCGTCGCTCACGCTCAGCGAACCGTCGTCGTGCAGCGTGACCTCGATCAAGCGGGCGTATCCCGCGAGCGCTTCATCCACGCTATTATCTATGACTTCCTGTGCGAGGTGGTCGGGACTGGTCGTGTCGGTGTACATGCCCGGGCGCTTTCGCACCGGGTCGAGCCCGCCGAGAATCTCGATCGAAGCCGCGTCGTAAGAGGCGCTCATGAAACTGGATGACAGACAAATGCGAACGGAAAACGGCATTATAGACCAGCCCCGGTCGGTCTCCCCAAGCGACGCGACGAACGGTCACCGATGAACGAAACGTCCCGGCAACTGCTTGAAGCGGCGGATCCGAACGTCAACGCGGTGGTTTCCGCTTCGGCCGGCACCGGCAAGACCTGGCTTCTGGTCTCACGGCTGCAACGGCTGCTGCTCGCCGGCGCAAAACCCGCCTCGATCCTTGCAATCACGTTCACCGAAAAAGCCGCCGCCGAGATACGCGAGCGGCTGACCGAAACGTTGCGAGAATGGACGCGGGTCGGCGATGAAAACCTCATCGAGGAACTTGCCCGCATCGGCGCGCCGCGCGCACAAGCCCCTCGTGCGCGCGAGCTGTACGAAGAACTGACCTACGCCGAGAACGACCTTCGCATCCTGACTTTCCATGCTTTCTGCGCCGAGATTCTCAAGCGCTTTCCGCTTGAAGCCGGCGTCGCGCCCGGATTCGAGATCCTCGCCGAAACCTGGGAACTGCAAGACGAAGCGCTGAACCGGCTGTATCTCGAAGCCGCCGCCGAAGGAGCCGAAAGCGAAACGGCGCGCGCGCTGGAAACGCTGTTTCTGACCTGCAACGGCCTGTCCAACACCAACAAGGCGCTGAGAAGCTTCCTCGACCATCGCAACGACTGGCTCGCTTACACTCAGGCCCACACCCAGACCGCTCCCTCGAATCCGGCGCCAAGCTCGGCGCCGAACGCAGCGCAGGACCCGGTGCACGACGCAGCGCTGCGCCTGAGCGAGATGCTCGGCGTCGCGCCCGAAGACGCCGACCGCGAGGTCACGCTCGATGCCGAGACCCGCACACGGCTTGAGACTCATGCACGG
>CAZKLI010000020.1:0-1957 GCA_964553575.1 uncultured Chromatiales bacterium | reverse complement strand
CGTGCCATCCCTCGCCGACGACGCACCCGTCCTTGACGACGACGCAACCGACGCAGGGGTTCGGCGCCGCCGTATAAAGGCCGCGGCGGGCGAGCCGCAACGCCTGTGCCATGTAATATGCGTCTTCGCGTGAATCGGTCGCCATCACGGTACCCGTTGAAGTTGAACGACTGGATTTTAGCCCGCCCCGCCGCGGGAAGATGACCCGCCGCCGGATGAACGCCCGCGACGCCGATGCGCCGGCCGGTGCGTTCCTCACTGGGTTCTCGGCTGGGTTCTCGTCAGATCTCGGCGCCGTGAGATTTCGATTTCTTCGACCGGGCGCGTTTCGACTTCGGTTTTCTCGACCTGCCTTTGTTCAGAACGGGCCTGTCCGACGCGGACTTGTCCTGCCGGTTTTCGGCGAAAGAAAACACCTCTTGCGAGTCGATCGCCCTCGGGTGCTTGCCTTGTTCCGCGTGCTCGAGCGTGCGCCGAAACGCGCCGACTTCCCTGAAATTGCGGTACACCGAAGCGAAACGAACGTAGGCGACGCGGTCGAGCCTGACGAGCAGACGCATCACGACTTCGCTGATGTAGTCGGTTTCAAACTCCGCCCTGCCGGTCTTCACCAGCCGCCGGCCGACGTCATTGACCAGGTAGTCAACCCGCTCGGTGCTGATCGGACGCTTGGCGATCGCCAGCTGTACGCCTTTCCTGAGTTTGTCGCTGCTGAAAGCCTCGCGGCGGCCGTCTCTCTTGATGACCCGCAACCGCTGGACCGGGCTGACCTCGAGTTGCTCGAGCGTCATGAACGTCTTGCCGCACGACTTGCATTTTCTCTTGCGCCGCTTCTGCTTGCTCTCGCCTTTATAACGCGAATCTACGACGGAGCTGACAACCGAACCGCAATTTGGACACTCCATCGAACCAACCTCTGAAGTATCTCTTGATTTATTGATAGACCGGAAACTTCCGGCACAACTCCTTCACTTTTTCCGCAACCCCGGCGATTTTGGCTTCGTCGCCGATGTCGTCGAGAACGTCGCAAATCAAATGGGTCAGATATTCGGTATCTTCATTGCGCAGACCGCGCGTAGTGATTGCCGGCGTGCCGAAGCGAAGGCCGCTGGTCACAAACGGCGGCTTCGGATCGTTGGGCACGCTGTTCTTGTTCACCGTGATATGCGCCCTGCCGAGCGCGGCGTCGGCGTCCTTGCCGGTAATGTCCTGGGCAATCAAGCTGACCAGCATCAAGTGGTTCTCGGTGCCGCCGGAGACGACCTCGAAGCCCCGTTCGGTCAAGGTCTTTGCCATCGTCCTGGCGTTGCTCTTGACCATGCGGATGTACTCCTTGAACTCAGGCTGCAACGCCTCGAGAAACGCCACCGCCTTGGCCGCGATCACGTGCATCAACGGCCCGCCCTGCGTGCCGGGAAACACCATGAAATTCAGTTTCTTGGTGATCTCCTCGTTGGCGCGGGCGACGATGAAACCGCCGCGCGGGCCGCGCAGGCTCTTGTGCGTCGTCGAGGTCACCACGTCGGAATAAGGCACCGGATTCGGGTATTCACCCGCCGCGACCAGCCCCGACACGTGCGCCATGTCCACCACCAAGTAGGCGCCGACCTTGTCGGCGATTTCACGCATGCGTTTCCAATCGACGATTTGCGAGTAAGCCGAGAAACCGCCGATCAGCATCTTCGGTTTGTGTTCGAGCGCCTGCGCTTCCATCGCGTCGTAGTCGATCAAGCCGTTGTCGTCTATGCCGTACTGCACCGCGTTGAAAATCCGCCCGGAGAAATTGACCGTCGCCCCGTGGGTCAGATGCCCGCCGTGGGCAAGCTTCATGCCCATGATCGTGTCGCCGGGCGCGCACAACGCCAGATACACCGCGGCGTTGGCCTGCGAGCCCGAATGCGGCTGCACGTTGGCGTAGTCGGCGCCGTACAACTGCCTGAGGCGGTCTATCGCCAGC
>CAZKLI010000019.1:0-2171 GCA_964553575.1 uncultured Chromatiales bacterium | reverse complement strand
TTATTTGTTCGCGGTCGCCTGGTTCAAGCCCGACCGCCTGCCTTCCGCCGCGTCCGATGAAACCGCGCCGCTTGGTTTTTTGCACGTGTTGAAAGTCCTGTTTGCGCCGCTTTTCCTGATTGTCTCGGTGCTCGGCGCCATTTTCGCCGGTCTGGCGACGCCGACCGAAGCGGCTTCGGTCGGCGTCATCGGCGTGCTTGTCCTGACCGCGTTGCAGAAGCAGGTCTCCAGGAAGAAGTTCAAGGAAATCGTCCGGACCTCGGCGCGGATGAGTTGCATGGTGTTCATGATCTTGATCGGTGCGTCCTTTTTCTCTCTGGTTTTCCGCGGTTTCGGCGGCGACGAAGTCGTGCATCAGTTGCTCACCGGACTGCCGGGCGGCGCCGTCGGGGCGACGTTGGTCGTCATGCTGCTGATGTTCGCAATGGGGTTCGTGCTCGACTTTATCGAGATTACGCTGATGGTGGTTCCGATCGTCGGCCCCGTGCTGCTGGGGATGGGGCTCGACCCGGTGTGGCTCGGAGTGATGATCGCGATCAACCTGCAAACGTCGTTTCTGACGCCGCCGTTCGGATTTTCGCTGTTTTATTTGCGCGGGGTCGCGCCGCCGGTCGTTTCCACGCAGCAGATATACCTCGGCGTCGCGCCGTTCATACTGCTGCAAGTCGCGATGCTGGCGGTGCTTGCGCTGTGGCCGCAGCTTGCGACGTGGCTGCCGTCCAAGCTGTTTTAGGCCTTAACGGCCGCCCTTAATAGTCGTTTTGGGCCGGTGCTTGCTGCTGGGTTTGTCCGCCGGCGCCGGTATCGACGTAAGGCGACTTCACCCCTTCCAGCTGCATGAAAGCCGCCGCCGCAATCACCGCGTAGGCGGCGCCGACGACTCCTTTCACCGTGCGGTGCTTCATGGTTTCTTTCTTGGAACCGAAGACCGCCTGCAAAGCGATAACCACGCCCGCGATGAAGCTGAACGTGAAGAACGCCAGAGTGCCTATTTCTATGCCGGATAAGTCCATTTGTTTTTTTATCTCCGTGTTTCAGGGACCGTTTTTCAATTCGGTCTGCATCTCATAATAGGCTTTTTCCGAGATCGAATGCCACTCCAGCACGTTTTTGTGAAACTGCGTGTAGGAGTCGTGAACGCGGCGGGCAAAATCGCCGCTTTCTCCGAGTTCCCGCACCACCGACCGGGCGACGCGTCTGAACTCCGCCAGCACTTCTTTCGGAAAACGCCGAAGCTTGATTTTATGCACGTCTCGAAGCTCTTTCAAGGCTCTGTCGTTTTTCGCCGTGTATTCGGCGGTCATTTGCTGGTTGACCGTTTTCGCCGCCACGCGTATCACTTGCTTCAAATCGTCCGGCAACGGTTCAAAGGCGTCGCGGCGCACGGTGCATTCGAGCGTCGCGCCGGGCTCGTGCCAGCCCGGGTAATAACAGTACTCGGCGACCTTGTGCAAGCCGAACGCCAGATCGGCGTACGGGTTGATCCACTCGGCCGCGTCTATCGCCCCGGTCTGCATCGCGGTCAACAGCTCGCCGCCGGGCAAGGTCACCGGCAGTGCCCCGATGCGGCGCAGCACCTCTCCGCCGAGACTCGGTATGCGCATCTTGAGCCCTTGCAAGTCCGACACGCCGTTT
Source organism: uncultured Chromatiales bacterium (assembly GCA_964553575.1). Taxonomy (GTDB): domain Bacteria; phylum Pseudomonadota; class Gammaproteobacteria; order Poriferisulfidales; family Oxydemutatoraceae; genus CAYFZO01. The sequence goes on along the minus strand of CAZKLI010000019.1, from coordinate 536 downwards.
ATTTCACGGTTGAACCACCCCCCCGTCTGCATGCAAGTGTTTCCGGCCGGAAACGGCACGACGCCGAAAGGCGCGTACGCTTCTTCCCAAAGGGCCAGCCCGTCGCCGTAGTACAACCACGCGTTCATCTCGCTCCAATTCATGCCGAACGGCACCGTCGAAAAGAACTGAAACACCGGATTTTTGCCTTTCCAGTAGTAGGCCGCGCCGTGCCCCATTTCCGCGACCCCCTGGGATACCGCGTCGAACACCTCCAGGGCGGGAACCAGTTCGCCGGCGGCGTACACTTTCACCTGCAGCCGCCCGCCTGAAAGCCGGGTGACCAGTTCGGCGAGATGCTCGGCGCCCGTACCCAGGACCGGAAAGTTTTTCGGCCAGGATGTGACCATCTTCCAGCGCCGGACCTGGACGTCTTCACGCTTCGCCTGGCGGGGCTGCTCGTTTTTGCAAGCGGTCAACGTGCCGCCGAGCAGAGCGCCGGCGCCGGCTTTGGTGATGAAGTCTCTTCGTTTCATGGCTTTGACGCGGTGCCGCGT
>CAZKLI010000018.1:0-7398 GCA_964553575.1 uncultured Chromatiales bacterium | reverse complement strand
AGATTTTTCCATTCACGTTCTTTTTCCCCGCTTCCGGCGATTATCAGCACCGCGTCCGTTCTGTCCATTTCCCTGAAAGCCCGTATCAAGAAATCTCCGCCTTTTCTTTCTTGCAAGTAGCTGAGGTAAAGCAATACAATTTTATCCCCGTAGTCTCTTTTTTCTTGCACGGCGTTTTTATTGCAGGTCTCAGGGACCACTTGGACTACGTTGAATATCTTCAGCCCGGGAGGGGTGATTTTTTTCAGGTAGTTTTCCGTGTACGTGCCGAACCCCATGACCGCGGCACAACGTCTGACGAAATTTTTCCTTATGAAGTCTCCGAAAAACCGCTTGATTTTTTTTCTTTCTTGATAATTCTCGGTTTCAATGTAGTCGGTCCACAGAACCAAGGGTTTCTTTCTCAGGGTTGACGTGAGAAGCGTGAAGAAAGCTCCGGCAACCGATTCGACGCCGATTTGGCCGACCATGTAGACGTCGTATTTTTTCCACAGCAGGTGAACAGGGATTAAAGCAAGAAGCCATTTGCCCGAATAACACCTGTAAGAGCAACGTTCGAAAGACACGTTGTCCAAATGTCTGCGCGGTTTCGGGCGGCTGAAAAAAGCTTCGACTTCGACCTGCTCATTCAGTTTCTCAAAAACGGGCAATCGGTAGGGGTAAGCCCAAGTGTCCATGATGAAGACTTTCATCGGCGTTTTCTGCGTCCATCGTTGGTGGTTGTTGAGGGATTTTGTCCGCTTCCTGCGAAACCTCATATTATATCCTTGTATCTTTTGACGAGTACGTTGCTCTCCGACGTGCTTTGGCTTGTCGCCTTGAAGCGCAACGCCAGGCGCAACAAAGTTACTTGCGTCGCTTTCTTTCACCGAATATCGCCGTGCCCAAACGGACCAGCGTTGCACCTTCGGCGATCGCCGCGTCGAAATCACCGCTCATTCCCATGGACAGGGTGTCCATCTCGTACGCCTCGGCGTATTTGTCGAAAATGTGTCTCACGGCCGCGAAAGCCTTGCGTTGGCGGGTGCCGTCGGCGTCGGGCGCGGGAATCGCCATCAACCCCCTTATTTTGAGCCTGGTTTTGAGCCCGGGCGCCGCCGAGATTGTTTCCAGCAGGGTTTCGACGCCGCCGGGCTGAACGCCCGACTTGGTTGCTTCCCCGCTGACGTTGACTTGAATGCAGACGTTGAGACGCGGTGATTCCGCGGGGCGTTGTTCGGATAAGCGTCTTGCGATCGATTCACGGTCGACGCCGTGAACCCAGGAAAACAAAGACGCGATGCGTCGGGTTTTGTTGCTTTGTATCGGGCCGATGAAGTGCCACTCGATTTCACTGTCACCGATTTCGGCGATCTTCTTTTGCGCTTCCTGAACGTAGCTTTCACCGAATCGGGTTTGACCCGCGGCAATCGCGACGGCGACGGTTTCGACGGTTTGGGTTTTGCTCGCGGCGAGAATCTTCACGCATCCGGGCTTGCGGTCGTACTTCGCCTCGGCTTCGGCGACCGCGTCTCTCACCCGCTTCAAGTTGGCGGCGATTAGCGAGGCGTCGGTCAAGTCAGAGATGAAGTGACGCGGCGTCGAACACGGGGCCGTCGACGCAGACGCGTTTCATCGCCGGGCGTCCTTGTTCAAGGGTGGGCACGGTGCAGCCCGCGCATCCCCCCACGGCGCAAGCCATGTACTCCTCCAGCGACAGTTGACAGGGCAATTCGTGCTTTTTCGCCACAGCCGCGACGGCGGCGAGCATCGGCTTCGGGCCGCAAGCGAAAATTTCCACTTCCGATTTTTCCTCCGGCGCCAGCTTGGACAACCAAAGCTCGGCCGGTTCCCGGATAAACCCGTTGAAACATCCCGGATAGGGGTGGTTGCTGCATAACCTCGCCGGTATTCCGAGCGATTCCAACGTCGCGTGGGTTCGGCGAATTTGATCATCCACGCCGGCGACGGCGATTTTCGATTCGCACGTGGGGAACGGGAAAGGGCGCTCGGACGCAAAAATCACGAACGGTGACGATGCGTCGTCGTTTGCCAGCGATTGCGCCAGGAAGAATACCGGCGGCACGCCGACGCCGCCGCCGAGAAGCAGGGGTCTTTTGCATTCGCCGCGGACGACAAACCCGTTGCCTATCGGTCCGACGACGCTTAAAACGTCGCCTTTACGCTTTTCCCCGAGCAGGCGGCTGCCCAGGCCGACTTCCTTGTACAGGATTTCGATCGATCCTCGTTCGGGTGAAGTTGACATGATCGAATAGGGCCGGCGCATCTTCAAGCCGTCGCCGCATTGCAGATGCACGAATTGCCCGGGCTTCGCCGAACTCGAACAACGGGGTGCGTGCAAGCGCAGCATGTACTGGTCTTGCGGATACTCGCGCTGATGCAGAACTTCGGCGTTTTCCACGAACACCGTCGTCGCGGGCGTCATCCGGCGTCTCCGTGGACGATGCGCCCGCCGAACACGGTCGAGCGGACTTTGCCTTTGAAGCGCCGTCCCAAGAACGGTGTGTTCTTGCCGTTGCTCAGCATCGATTCCCGTTCAAGAACCCATTCCTGCGCCGGGTCAACCAAGCAAACGTCGGCGACGGCGCCGGCTTCCAGGCCGCCGCGGTCAATTTGCAGCAACTGCGCCGGGTTGGAGGTAACCGCGGCGATTGCGTTTTTTACCGAAACGACGCCTTGGTCCGCCAGCGCCAACATCAACGGCAAAAGAAGCTCGATCGCCGACGCGCCGGGGGCGCTCGCAGGAAAAGGCGCGAGCTTGGCGTTGACGTCGTGCGGCTGGTGATCTGAGCAGACAACGTTCAGCTTGTTTTCGGCGATCGCCGACCTTAAGGCGTCGCGGTCGTCGGTGCCGCGGGCGGGCGGGAACAGGCGGCAGTTCGGGTCGAAGTCGCAGACGTCGTTCTCGGTCAGGAACAGCTGATGTGCGCAGACGTCGGCACTGACGTTGAGTCCGGCTTCCCGCGCTTGGGTGATTAACGAGACCGAACGGGCGCAGGACACGCGGCAGAAGTGCACTTTCGCGCCGGTGTCTTCGACCAGTGCCAAGTACGCGCCGAGCGCCGCCGTTTCGGCGGAAACCGGAATACCCGGCAGCCCGAGCCGGGTCGAAACCGCGCCCTCGTGCGCACAGCCGTCGGCGGCCAGCGCGTGGTCTATCGGGTGCAGGAACACCGGAATTCCCACTCCCGTCGCGTACTGCAGGGCGCGGCGCAGAAGATTCATATCCGAGAAAGGCTGCAAGCCGTTACTGACCGCGATGCACCCGGCTTCCTTGAGCGCGGCCATTTCACTCAGCATCTTCCCTTCGAGACCGGCGGTCATCGCGCCGACGACCAGGACGTTGCAGACCCCCGCGGTTTCGGCGTGGCGTTGAATCAGGTTCACGGTCGCCGCCGCGGCCGCCGCCGGATGCGTTTCCGGCATCGAACACAACGTGGTTACACCGCCGGCTGCGGCGGCGCGCGTTTCAGACGCAATCGTCGCTTTGAACTCGTATCCCGGCTCGCGCAGATAGGCGCCGACGTCGATCAGACCGGGCAAAGCCCACAAGCCTTCAGCGTCGATTACTTTGTCCGCGTGAATTTGCTTAAGCTTTCCGGTTCGGCTGACGCGGCCGCTTTCGATGAAAAGGTCGCGAATCTCATCCACGTCGTTCATCGGGTCAATGACGCGCGCTTGTTTGATCAAGAGGTTCATCGCTTGCCCGCCGCCGTTTTTTGATTGCTTGCCGTCCGCCGATTTGCGCGCTCGCCGCCGATGACAAGCGACATCACCGCCATCCTGACGGTGATTCCGTAGTTAACCTGGTCGAGAATCGCCGACTGAGGCCCGTCGGCCGCTTCCGAGCTGATTTCAACGCCGCGGTTGATCGGGCCGGGGTGCATGATGATTGCGTCCGGTTTCGCGTGTCTCATCTTTTCCGAGGTTATGCCGTAGCAAAAATAATATTCGTTTTCACTGGGAAGGAACGAGCCTCGCATCCTTTCTTTCTGCAGGCGCAGAATGACGACGACGTCGGCGTCTTTCAGTCCTGCGCTTAAATTTTGGAACGGTTTGACTCCGAGACGTTCAACGTTTTTCGGCATCAGGGTCTTGGGCGCAATCACGCGTATGTCCGGCACGCCTAGAATTTTCAGCGCGGCAACTTCGGATCGTGCAACCCGGGAATGCAGCACGTCGCCGACAATCGCCACGCTTAGAGAGGAAAAATCCCGCTTGTGCTTTTGTATCGTGAACGCGTCGAGCAGCGCCTGGGTCGGGTGCGCGTGCCCTCCGTCTCCCGCGTTGATTACGCAGATGTTATCCGCCGCGTGACTCGCGATGAACGCCGACGCGCCGCTGTCCGGGTGGCGGAAAATGAACACGTCGGCGCCCATCGCCTGGATGTTCCGTAACGTGTCTATCAGAGATTCGCCTTTGCGAACGGCGGCCGTGTCCACGTGGAAATCCATGACGTCGGCCGACAGTCTCTTTGCCGCTAGTTCGAACGTCGAACGGGTTCTGGTGCTGGGCTCAAAAAAGAAATTGACGACGGTCTTGCCCCTGAACAAGGGCACTTTTCTGGCTCCGCCGTCGCGGGCGACGAAAGACCGGGCGGTGTCGAGCAGTTTCAGCAGGACGTCCCGCGGAAGTCCTTCGATCGTAAGGAAATGCTTGAGGCGCCCGTGCTCGTCGAATTGAAGCCGGGAAGAAGCGGGGTCTCCGTCTAAAGTCAAAGCGTTTGGCATTAAAACGCTATTATCGGTCAACGACGGATGTTTATCAAATCGCCGTTCGGTGGCGCCGTGGGCAGGAGTCTAACTCGCCAGCAAGTCGGGTGTGCCTGCCAAGGCCTGGAAGTCGGCGTCTCTTTCAATCAGCTCGTCGTAACTCCCTTGAACCGCCGTTCCGTCCTCTTTCAATACGAGCACCACGTCGGCGAATCGCATGGTTTCCGGGCGGTGAGCTATGATGATGATCATGCGACCCGTGCGCACTTGGATCAAGGATTGAATGATCTTTTTTTCAACCACCAGGTCAAGTGCGTTGGTTGCTTCGTCCAATATCAGAATCGAAGATTCACGGTACAGCGCGCGCGCGATGGCAATTCTCTGACGCTGGCCGCCGCTCAGTATTTCAGCGTCTTCTTCAACGTTTGTGTTGAGTCCGTCGGGCAAGCTTTCAACGAAATCCTCGAGTTGAGCCAGTTTGACGGCTTTTTGGACCCGTTCATAGTCAACTTTTTCCTCGGTTGCTTCAAATGCAACGTTCATCGCCACGGACGCGTTCATGAAAAAGGGTTTCTGGAAAGTCATGCCGGTGGAACGTTGCCAATTCCGCTTGAAAGTCTCATCTTCCTGCAACGATTTTCCGTCCACCAGCACTCGCCCTCCTTGCGGCGACAATATGCCGCTCATCAAACGAATGATTGTGCTTTTCCCTGCGCCGGAGCGGCCGAACAACGCGATGGCCTTGTTCGCGGGGAAAGAAAAGCTGAGGTTGCTGATCGCCGGTTTGTCGGTGCCGGGATATGAGTAGCTGACGTTGTCGAAAGTAATTTCGTTCTTGACTCGGACCAGTTTAAACGTTTCATCTTCATCGTTTTGCCGCTCAATGAAACGTTTTGCGGCTTTCAGATCGTCCATGACGGACTTGTATCTGTAAGCGCTGTGCGCGTGCGACATAAAGAGGGAAAAAATACCTTGCATGAACGGCAACAACCTGAAAGCGCCCGCGGCGAACAGGGTGAGAGACGCGAAAGCGTTTTCCGGGCTGTCCTGGAGAAAAACGTACGTTGAAATGATGTACAGCGCAATCATTGCCGCGATTCGAACCGACGGTGCAGGAATGGCGCCTATGGTCGCCTCTTTCATTTTTCTCTGCATCTCGACTATCAACTCCTTGTTCATTGCATGAGTGAAGTCACGTTCCTTTCCCATCATCTTTATTTCGCCGGCCGCGCTTCCTCCCTCCTTGATCATCTCAACCCGCCGCATACTCTGCTTATATGTTTTTTCCCCGAGAATCTCGATCTTGTTTTTATGGGCGAGGAAGAAAAAAACATAGAAACCGGCCCCCGACAAGATCAGCAAGAATAAGGCTTGAGGATGTACGGCATACAAGACGCCGATGATGACAGCAATATTGATAACGGCGGATAGAAAGCTGCTTATCTTGTTTATTTCCCCGAGAATCACTCCCTTACCCGCCGAAACGCCTTTCCAAATCATGTCGGCCGTTCCTCTCTTGATGCGTGCTTCATAATCTTCGGCAAGAAAATAACGGTACAGCATGATTGTTAAACGGCGCGCTATGCCTTCTAACAGCCTGATTTTAATCAGGTTGGCAAAAATCGCCGCGATTTGATGGACGGCGACGAACAAGAGCAAAAGGCCGCTTGCGAGCACCAAGAAATGGGACTGACTTTCAAACCCGAGGAGGTCGTAAATCATGCTTATATAACGATTGTCGGTGATGATTTGCGGCTTGCTCAATATGATCAGAAAGCCCGCCATGCCGCCGAAGGCGATGGTGCCCATCAGGTTCATGACGATTTGATTTATCTGAGTGATGGCCAGCATCTGTCTGCCGCGCCTGTCCAAGATGTCGTATATTTCTTTCAGCCTGAGGAATATTTCTCCCACAGGCGACTTGGCAATTTTGTTCAGGGTGCGTCGTAACATTAGATTGACGATTTGAAGCAGGTTCTTCGCTAAGTTTAGCATGGCGCCGGCACGCCGAACGCGCCGCAATCAACATCCTGGGGCAACGTCCCGGGGCAACGTTCCGGGGCGGGAGAAGCGCCCGCCGGATTTCTAATGCGCTTCGTCCCAATTCCTTCCTTCGCCGACGGCGACCAGCAACGGGACCGAGAGCCGTGCCGCGGCGCTCATCCGGGAGCGGCATTCGGCGGCGACTTTCCGGGCGTCTTCCTCGGCGACTTCGAGTACCAGTTCGTCGTGGACCTGCATGATGATTTTGGCGTCGCAGCCTGAGGTTTGCAGCCATTCGTGCAGAGACACCATCGCGCGTTTCATGACGTCGGCGGCCGTCCCTTGTATCGGAGCGTTGATTGCGGTGCGTTCGGCGTACTGCCGGCGGTGGAAGATCCGCGAATTTATTTCCGGCAGATACAGACGCCGCCCGAATAAGGTTTCGACGTATTTCAACTTCTTCGCTTCGTCTCTGACCTTGTCCATGTAAGCCTTAACCCCGGGGTAGCGGTCGAAATAAACGGCCCTGTACTGTTTCGCAGACTCGAAGTCCAAACCCAGCTGCCGGCCTAACCCGAAAGCGCCCATGCCGTAAATCAAACCGAAGTTGATCGCTTTCGCCGAACGCCGCTGCTCCGAAGTTACCTTTTCCGCGGGCAAGGAAAAAATTTCGGCGGCGGTGGCGGTGTGAATGTCCTCCTGC
>CAZKLI010000017.1:0-15748 GCA_964553575.1 uncultured Chromatiales bacterium | reverse complement strand
GACACCCCACGTCCCGCCCATCATCGCCTTAGAATGGCAGGGATGGTCACGGATGATATGAAACGGTTTGCCGCTCGCCAGCCATTCATCCACCATCTGCTTTTCCCGTGAACCGAATCGGCTGTCCGCGTCACGGACGATGCACGCGTCCATATCCTTTTCTCCAGCCGCCAGGAATCGCCACCACATCCTATGCTTGCAAGGGGCGTCTTTTTTCATCACGACCACTTCGGCGCCGTTGTTTTCGAGCAGTTGAGTAATCCGCGCAGGCACTTCCGGCGAAACGTAGAAGCGGCAGGTCCAGCCGGGATAGAACTCCTTTTGCAACTCCGTATTCCTGACGGCGCCCAACAGGTACATGGGCTTTGTCCCGTACAGGGAAAAAGAAATGAGTCTTTTCAATTTGAATCGGGGGCCGCAGAAGATAAGTCCGCAGCCATTCCATTATAGCCAGAAACACACAGGCAGCGGTCAGACCAGTCCCCTCCGCAGCTGCAGATCATCACGTTTTTGGATCCCGTTTTTGGAAGCCGTCACTCATTCGAAAAAGGAGGAGGGAGAGTAAAACGACGAGGCTTAATCTCGAGCCCGTATTTTGAATACTCTCGGGGAAAATGGGGCAAACCACATCCCGTCCACGGAGGGTTCTCTTCTTCCCACGTAAGGGGTGGTGAAGTCGGGACGACTTCCTCACCGGGCAATCGCAGAAAATCACAATGAATCAAAACGTCGCCGGCGGCTATGGGGTAGATCTCACCCTGAAGAAAATATTCGTCGCTGGCATACGTTGGACGTCTTTTTATCAACTCCCGCACATTCGGCAAGCAACCTCCCCTGACGCCATAAGAACCAGACGCTATGGGGGCGTGAGAAAAACCTCTATGGTCCCGGATGATATGAAACGATTTGCCGCTCGCCAGCCACTCATCCACCATGCGTCTTTCCCTCCAGCCGAAACAAGAATCCGTAGTGCGCATAAGGCACACCTCGACGTCGGCTGTTGCGGCCAAAAGATTCCAGCAAGACTGAGGAACTTCTCGAAGCTCATCGTCATTCATGATGACGATTTCAGCACCGTTTTGTTCCAGCGCCCGGGCGATTCTTTCAGGCAATTCGGATGAAGCGTAGAAGCGGCAAGTCCAGCCGGGATAAAACTTCTTTTGCAGCTCTGAATTACGCACTGCGCCCAACAACGCCAAAGCGGGCGGGAACATAGAATGGGAAGTCGTGAACAAAGAAAAAGAAATGAGCTTTTTCATTTCTTGCCTGCTTGCAACATAAAACGCTTGTAAGATCTTGTGCGTCGGAAGTTGAGTATTTTCTCTTGGGCGCTCGCAGGCAGATAAGGTTTCAGCATCCTCCATAAAGGCCGAAAGAAAGCCTTTCCTTTCTGAGCAGCCGCCGAAACGGGCAGTGGGAACAACCCGTCCATCGGCTGCTCAGCGGAAATACCGCACTTCAGATAAAACGCTTTCGGGAAATGAATGTGAATGGATCCGACAAAAGCAGGCTCACCGCCCTTGCCATCGGGCCACGGCGGCGTCGGAACGAGCGTTTCTCCGGGGAACGCCACGAAGTCACCGTGAATCAAGACGTTCTCCTCAAGATTTTCTTTTATCCGGCCGTAATAAATCTCGTTCAGCAGAAAAGCCTGATCGTCGCTGTACATCTCTCTTGTTTCTTTCATCAGTTTCTCCATGTCCGGAACGCACCCTCCCCTGACACCCCACGTCCCGCCCATCATCGCCTTAGAATGGCAGGGATGGTCACGGATGATATGAAACGGTTTGCCGCTCGCCAGCCATTCATCCCCCATCTGTCTCTCCCGTGAGCCGAATCGGCTGTCCGCGTCACGGACGATGCACGCGTCCATATCCTTTTCTCCAGTTGCCAAGAATCTCCACCTCATCTTTTCCCCGTAAGGGGCGCCGTTTTCCATCACGACCACTTCGGCGCCGTTGTTCTCAAGCAGTTCAATAATCCGTGCAGGCACTTCCTGTGAAACGTAGAAGCGGCAGGTCCAGCCGGGATAAAACTCCTTTTGCAGCTCCGTATTCCGGACGGCGCCCAACAAGTACATGGGCTTTGTTCCGTACAGGGAAAAAGAAATAAGCCTTTTCAATTTGAATCGGGGCACAAAGAAGATAAGTCTGCAGCCATTATAACCGGAAACACACAGGCGGCAGTCAAATCAGTCGCTTCTGCAACCGCAACATCCCGTCCCGGAAGCAGACGCTCACCGGCGGAACAGCTAAACCGTTGCAGCCTTTTATAATGCCGGTATCAAAACGGATTTCTTCCTCATGGAATTTGTACGCGGCGTTCACAATCTGCACCCCCGCCACCGCGAGTGCGTGGCGGCTTTCGGCGGTTTCGACGGGCTTCATATCGGGCACCGCGCGGTCATCGAACGTGCGCAGGCCGTGGCTGAATCTTCACCGCACCCTGCAACCGTCATACTGTTTGAACCGTTACCACGCGAATTCTTTGACGCCTTGAACGCACCGGCTCGCCTGTACCCGCTGCGTGAACGGATTTCGATTCTTGCCGGTCTGGGAATCGAACGGGTCGTCTGCCTGAAGTTCAACGAGCGCCTTGCGATGATGCAAGCCGACGCGTTCATCGAACGGATTCTGACCGACAAGCTTGGCGTGCGCGCGTTGGTCGTCGGAGAGGGGTTTCGTTTCGGACGAAGCCAAGCGGGCGACGTCTCGTTGCTCAAGGACGCCGCAGCGAAGCACGGATTTGCGGTCGAGTGCGTGGACGCCGTAACGGACGACGACGGTGAACGCATCAGCAGTACACGGGTGAGGACGGCGCTCAAGGACGCCGACTTCGGGCTGGCGAAACGGTTGCTCGGGCGCGATTACCGTGTGAGCGGACGAGTCGTGCACGGCGACAAGCGCGGAGAACAGATCGGCTTCCCCACCGCGAATCTCGCGTTCGGGCGGCGCCCGCCGCCGTTGCACGGCGTTTTCGCGGTTACGGTCGAAGGCGCCGGCGCCTGCCCGTTGCCGGGTGTCGCCAATGCAGGACGTCGTCCGACGTTCGGCGAGGGTGGATTTTGTTTCGAAGTCCATCTCCCCGGATTTTCGGATAACCTATACCAGCGGCGTTTGCACGTACGTCCTTTGGCGAAAATCAGGGACGAGCAGCGGTTCGACACCATCGAGGCGCTCAAGTCCCGCATCAAGGAAGACGTCGAAGCCGCGATGGAACTGACCCGCCTCTGAATAGGGCTCCCCAGATTAAATCCCCTGCAAGTGAATTCAAAAAAAGCAAACGCCTACAAGGACACGCTGAACCTGCCGCACACCGAATTCCCGATGCGCGGCAATCTCGCCAAACGTGAGCCCGAGATCCTGGCCCGCTGGAACGACCTCGAACTTTATGAGCTCGTCCGCACGCGGCGTAAAGGCCGCCCGCGCTTCATCCTGCACGACGGCCCGCCGTACGCCAACGGTGACATCCACATCGGTCACGCAGTCAATAAAGTCCTCAAAGACGTGGTCGTCAAAAGCCGTCTGCTCGACGGCATGGACGCCCCTTTCGTGCCGGGCTGGGACTGCCACGGCTTGCCGATCGAGCTGGAGGTCGAAAAACGCAGGGACAAGCCCGTGGGTGCACGGGAGAAAGCGGCGTTCCGCGAAGCCTGCCGTGACTACGCCCGCGAACAGGTGCAGCGCCAGCGCGCCGACTTCATCCGTCTCGGCGTGCTCGGCGATTGGGCGCACGCCTACCTGAGCATGGAGCCGCGCGTCGAGGCCGACATCCTGAGAACGCTGGGACGGGTCATCGCCAACGGCTATTTCGTCAAGGGCGCACGGCCCGTTTATTGGTGCCTGGAATGCGAGTCGGCGCTGGCCGAGGCCGAAGTCGAGTACCGCGCTAAAACCTCGACCACCGCCGATGTGCGTTTTCCCGTCAGCGACATGCGCGACCTTGCACGCCGGTTCGGCGTGACCGACGCACCAAACGCGTCCGTCGCAATCTGGACCACGACGCCGTGGACCTTGCCCGCCAACCGTGCGGTCGCCGTCCATCCTGAATTCAAATACGCGTTGGTTGACACCGGCGGCGGCTTGCTGATGCTCGCCGCCCGTCTCGCCGAAAGTTGTCTTGAACGTTATGGTGCGGCACGACGCAAGGTGGTCGCCGAATGCCCGGGCCGCGAGCTCGAGGGATTGAAATTGCGCCACCCGTTCTACGACCGTGAAGTACCGGTGGTGGTCGCCGACTACGTAACGCTCGACGCAGGCACGGGTGCGGTGCACACCGCACCGGCGCACGGAGAGGACGACTACCGCACCGGCCGAGCCTACGGGCTGACGGTTGACGACCCGCTCGACGGGCGCGGCGTGTTCAGGGATTCGGTCGAGCGCTTCTCAGGGGTGCACGTCCGCAAAGCCGACGCCGAAGTCATCAAGACGTTGCGCGAGGCGCGGACGCTGCTGCATACAGCGCCGCTTGAGCACAGCTATCCTCACTGCTGGCGGCACAAGACGCCGGTGATATTCCGCGCGACGCCGCAATGGTTCATTCCGATGGACGCCGCCCCCGATGGCACAAGGGCTGGCACAGGGAATGGTACAGAGACGTTGCGCACCGCGTCGCACGGCGCGTGCGCCGAAGTGCGTTGGGTGCCGGACTGGGGCCGCGAGCGCATCGAAAACATGCTTGAAAACCGCCCGGACTGGTGCGTGTCGCGCCAAAGGAACTGGGGCGTGCCGATCGCGGTGTTCGTCAACCGCGACACCGGAGAACTGCATCCTAACACCGCCGAGCACGTCGAGGCGGTCGCAACCCGCATCGAACGCGACGGAATTCAGGCGTGGTTCGACCTCGACCCGGCGGAACTGCTCGGCGCCGACGCCGAAGCGTACGAAAAGGTCGGCGACGTGCTCGACGTGTGGTTCGACTCGGGCGCCACGCACGCCTGCGTGCTCGACCGCCGCGAGGAGCTGCACGCCCCCGCCGACCTGTATCTCGAAGGTTCGGACCAGCACCGCGGGTGGTTTCAATCGTCGCTGCTGGTGTCGATGGCGTACCGCGGTGCGGCGCCTTACCGCGCGGTGATGACGCACGGCTTCGTGGTTGACGCCAAAGGGCAGAAGATGTCGAAGTCCAAAGGCAACGTGGTCGCGCCGCAGAAAGTCGTCGGCACGCTCGGCGCCGACGTCCTGCGGCTGTGGATTGCGGCGACCGACTTCAGCGCCGAGATGGGGGTCTCCGACGAAATACTCAAGCGCGCCAGCGACGCGTACCGGCGCATCAGAAACACCGCGCGCTACATGCTCGCAAACCTGAACGGCTTCGAACCCGGGATGCGCCTTAAGCCGGACGAGATGCTGTCGCTCGACCGCTGGGCACTTGATTGCGCGGCGCGGGTCCAGGACGACGTCCGCCGCGCGTACGGCGACTACGCGTTCCACCGAATCTATCAGCGCATCCACAACTTCTGCGTGGTGGACATGGGCGGTTTCTATCTCGACGTCATCAAGGACCGCTTGTACACGACGCAGGCCGACAGCCGCGCGCGACGCTCGGCACAGACCGCGATGTTCCACGTCGTCCACGCCCTGGCGCGGTGGCTGGCGCCGATCGTGAGCTTCACCGCCGACGAAATTTACCGCGCAATTCCGGGAGCCGAACACGAGACGGTGTTCCTGTGCGAATGGCACGAAGACTTGACGCGCCTCAGCGCCGGCGACGCGCCGTCGGCGGACGAGTGGGAGAGGATTCTCGGCCTGCGCAGCCAAGTCGAGAAGCGGCTGGAAACCCTGCGTGAAACCGGCGCAATCGGTTCGTCGCTGGACGCCGAGGTCGAGATCTTTTGCGGCGGCGAAGACCGCGGGCTGCTGACCAAACTCGACGGTGAACTGCGCTTCGTGCTGATTACTTCGGACGCCGTCGTCGGCGACGGCGACACCCGCCCCGACGACGCGGTGATGACCGACGAAAACGTCTGGGTGCGCGTCACCGCAAGCGGCAAGGACAAATGCGAACGTTGCTGGCATCGCCGCGCCGACGTCGGCGCCGACCAGGCGTTCCCCGGCGTCTGCGCCCGCTGCGCTCAGAACCTGCGCCCCGGCGCGGGCGAGGAACGCCGTCATGCGTAAGTGGCTTGCTTTGTCGGGCGTCATCGCGGCGGTTGACCAGCTCAGCAAAATCACCGCGAACGCGGCGCTGACCTTGCACGAGCCGGTCGCTGTCGCGCCGTACTTCAACCTGACCCTGGTCTATAACCCGGGCGCCGCGTTCAGCATCCTCGGCGACGCCGGCGGCTGGCAACGCTGGGCGCTGCTGGGTGTCACCGCGGCGGTGTGCGCGTTTCTTTACCACTGGCTGAAACGGCTCGAACGCGACGAAACATGGTCGGCCGTCGCAATCACCTTGATTATCGGCGGCGCACTCGGCAATGCAATCGACCGCTTGGCCTACGGCCACGTGGTGGACTTCATAGATTTGTATTACGGCGAGCATCACTGGCCAGCGTTCAACGTGGCCGACGCGGCAATCACGGCGGGCGCGGCGGCGTTGATTCTGATTGCCGCCAGAAACGGCTAGAATCAGCGGCTTAGGAACTGCAACGGAGACCTGAAATTGCAAATTGACTTGGCCAACCCCAGGGGGTTCTGCGCCGGCGTTGACCGGGCAATCGGCGTCGTCGAGCGTGCGCTCGAGACGTTCGGCGCGCCGGTGTACGTCCGCCACGAAGTCGTACACAACCGTTTTGTGGTGAACGACTTGCGCAGCCGCGGTGCGGTCTTTGTGAGGGAACTCGACGAAGTGCCGGAAAACGCCGTCGTCGTATTCAGCGCACACGGCGTCGCCTCGTCGGTGCGCGACGCCGCGAAACGCCGCGGCCTCAAGGTTCTCGACGCGACCTGTCCGCTGGTTACCAAGGTGCATCTGGAAGTCATACGGTACAGCGGCGAAGGACGCGAGACGATCCTGATCGGCCACGCAGGCCACCCGGAAGTCATGGGGACGATGGGGCAGTACGACCGCTCGCACGGGGGAGACATCTACCTGATCGAATCGATCGCCGACGCGCGGAACCTGAAAGCCAGGAATCCCGGGCATCTGGCGTTTGTCACGCAAACGACTTTGTCGGTTGACGACACCCGCCGGATTATCGAAGTGCTCAGGGAGCGGTTCCCGAAAATCGTCGGCCCGCGCAAGGACGATATCTGCTACGCGACGCAAAACCGTCAAGACGCGGTCAAGCGGCTCGCCGGCGATTGCGATTTGGTGCTGATCGTCGGATCGGCCAACAGCTCGAACTCGAACCGCCTGCGTGAAATCGCGGCGAATCGGGGCATCGAAACCCATCTGGTGGACACCCCCGACGCAATCGAAGACCGCTGGCTCGCAGGCAAACGCCGCGTCGGCGTGTCGGCCGGCGCGTCGGCACCCGAGGCGTTGGTTCAGGAAATCGTCGCAACCCTCGCCGGACGCGGCAACTGCGAAGTTCACGAATTGCCCGGCGTCGAAGAGAAAATCACCTTCCCGTTGCCGCGGGAACTGCGACCGAACGACTGATTCACCCAAAAGCGGTTCGGTCGCTAACCCCCGCACGGACACCCGCCGGCGAATTCAACGCCAGACCTCGGCCGGCGTCCGCCGCCCCCGGGAATCCAGCGTCAGCACCGCGTCGGTGTCGCGTTCGGGTGTCGCGGTCAGTCTCACGCAAACGCCGAGATCCGCTTCGCAGGCGGCGGCCGAAAGCCGGTAGTGCCCGCGTGCCGACGACGACGCGCTTTCACCGTCCAGCCCCAATTCCTCGAACTTGTCGGCGTACCTCAGCTCACGCGCGTAATAGCGATGTTCGAGGTCCATCACTTCGAGCAGCTTCGCACGTCCGTCGAGGTGGCGCAGATGCTGCGCGTGCTTGCGATACAACGGGGTCGCGGCGGCGACCAACGCCGCGACAACGGCGACCGTGACCATCAGCTCGATCAGGGAAAAGCCGCGCGTCGTCTTTGCCGCAAAAAGCTTCATCGGATAAACCGGAACACCCCGGCGTCTGCGTCAAACAACCCGTGGACGACGGCCTCTCCGCCGCTCGCGTGCGTGGCGCGCGCGGTAATCAAGAACCGCCCGGGCGCGGCACGCTGCACGATATAGGCGGCGGTAACACCCGGGGCGGCGGATATCCGTTGCGCGCTTCGCCAGTCGCATTGCGGCGGGCATCCGGGCGTGAACGTTCGAGCGCGCTTTTTCAAGGCAGTGTCACCGGCGGCGGCGACAAGAGCGCCCGCCGCTTCGGCGCGCAATACCGACTGGCGTGCGAGTGCGGCGGCGAGTTGTGATTGATGCGTCGTGCGCTCGAGACCCGCAAGCGACAACGACGTCGTCACCGCGATCAGCGTCAAGGTCAACACCAAGATACTGCCCTGAATTTTACAAGGCGACACTGAACTCATGACCGGCCGTCGGATATTCAGACCCCGCACCGGCGGGCAACAGTGCATCGGCGCGTTCACCGAGCAGGTAGAACGTCTTGTCCGGCAACGTCGAGACGTTTCGACGGCGGGCGACCGCGGCAAGACCTAAGTCGAGCAACGCCGCCCGCCCCGCAAACGCGCCGCGGGACAGGCGGACGCGACCCGCCGCGTCCGCAACACCCGCCTGCGCACGCAGCAGCACGACGCCGGCCGTCATCTCCTCGCTCATCATCCTGGCCGCCGCACCGCTTTTCGTGTTCGCCACAATCAGCCGTTTGCGGTACAACGAACGGCTTGCGCCGGAATCCTTGACCAGAAACGCGACCGGCCGATACGGCGCAACGAACGCGGCATCGGTGAAACGATGCCCTTCGGGGCCGCAACCGCCGACGGAAAAAGGTGAAGAGCAGTTGCCCGGATGCACCCGCCCGCCAGCATCGTAGCCGAGGACGCGGCCGCGGTCGGCGGTGCGCGTCAGCTGCAACAACGCCGTGACGTCGTCGTCGCATACGACGACTAAATCGCCGGGCTCGAACTCGCCCGCGTGAGAAAGCGCCAGCCGTGATTTCGCCGGGTCGTGCGCCGCAAGCGGCACCGGTGCGCCGACTTTCAGGACGACAATCTCATCGCCACCGCTTGCGGCGGGCGTAATTTGCACCGGCGCGGTGAACAGACGCAGCCACGGCGTCGAAGCGCTTGTGCGCACCAGATTGAAGCGCCGCCCGTGCGGCCCGCACGGCGTTCTCCCGCCGTTCTGCAGCTCGCCGACGACGATGCGCTCGGCGATGAACAGCGTTTCGGCCAACTCGCTGCGGCTTTCGGCGAATGCGTGGGCTGCAACGCCGCGCTGATACAAAGCAAGCAACGCGACCAGAAGTGCGGCACCCAAGCTCGAAGCGAACAAGGTTTCGACCAGCGTGATGCCCGCGCGGCGGACGCTAGCGCGGCGGCAAGACATGATTCGCCTCCAGGGATTGCCATTCGCCGTTTGCGCCGAGCCAGCGAATCTCAACGCTCACGCCGCCGCCGCGCGGGTCAATGCGTCCGTCGCCAGCCGGCAGCAAGCCACGGACCTTGAAACTGTCCCGGCAAGCCGCGCGGTCGGCCCAACGTCCGAGACGGCACTTCCAATGCGCAACGTGGAAAGCGGCCAGCCGGCTTCGGTTACACGCCGATTGCCGGCAATCGGCGGCGGACGGCGGCGGCGCACCGAACGCAACTCGATAACGTTCCAAAGCACCGAGGTTGGCGGCGGCTTTGCGGGCGACGTCGTCGGCAAGCATGACGGCGCGGGTACGGGCGAGCAGTTCGGTTTCGGTCGCTTCGCGCAAGTGTTGCGCGTGCATGAACCCGACGACACCCGCGGAAGCCAGCGCCAACGCCGCCAATACTTCAACCAGACCGTGCCCGGCGACCGCCGCTTTCAGGAAACCAGGCATTGCTTGATTTCTCCGGTCTTCGCGACGCGCAGCCTGCCGGAACGGGTGACGAAGACGCCGGCGGCTTTGGACGAGTCATTGTCCGCGCAGACGACAAACCGTCCGCCGCTCATAAATTTTCCGCCGCCGATGCGCCCGTCGGCGTCGAAGGTAACGTGCGAAGTGAAAACGTTGGCGCGCAGACTCAGTCGTGAATCGAACGCACCACGCACCGCCAGAATGCGTTCGCCGGCGTCGCGGACTCCCTTTTCGCCGCTGCCGGTTTCGGTGAATACGATCCAGCCGCGCTCATATCCCAAGGCGGCGCAGGATGCGCCGTCTTCGCTGGGGCAAACCGTCACGGCGTGCCCGCCGCCGATTGCCGACGAACGTGCGAAACGCAGGACCTTGACCAACGCCGCCAGCGGCTGCGACAGCAGCCGCCGTTCGGACAACTGCTTGTAGGTATGCACCGACAGTGACAACGCCGCGCCGGCGAACGCCAGCACGATCAAGACTTCGATCAAAGTGAAACCGCTTTTGCGCATGAAGCGGTTTTACCGCCGCGTCGCGCGACGGCGGCGTCAAACCCGACCGAACGGCGGAAAAATAAGGGACGAGCGGCTCAGACGCCGCGCGCCTTATCTATCCGGACTATCCGGCCGCAACGTCCAGCCGGACAATCAGTGGTAGTTCGCCATATAGACAGCCAGCGCCGCGATGACGACGCCGACGATGATGGCGGCGATTCTGTAGATGTCCATAAGTTTTCGGAAAGTTATCCGCGTCTCCCACCGCCCCGCCTCCGTGAACCGAAGCATTCGGATGCAGGTGCGGACTGGACAAAGATTATATACAATGCGCTCGTCAAACAGGGGGTCGGTATGGCCGCCTTTCGATTCATTGCTTTCTTTGCTTGCTCCGAACACGGATAAGTGCCCGATGAAGCGGTTTTTAGCTCCAAAACTCAAGAACGCCCCGGCGGCCCCCCAAAAGGGTAGGGGTGCAATCCTCTCGTTCGCGTTGACCGCCGCGTATATGTTGTCAATCTCGCCGACGGCGCAGGCGCTCGAGTTAATCATCGGCCGGGAGGCCGTGCCACCGGGCGTCACCTTTGTCTTCGAGGGCGCCATTAAGGATGAAGTCAAACCCGCCGAACATCATCTTGACGTCAGCCAAACCGACGTGCATATCGAAGCGCTCGTGAACTGGAGCGCGACCGGCGACTTACCGGACGGCGCTCCAAGAGGCGGATTCGTGCCGTACCTTCGAATCAACGCCGTCGTCACCAGCCAGACCACCGGCGAATCGGTACACGCAACGCTGGTCCCGCATGTGAACTTGGTTGACAGCCTGCACTATGCGCGCAATATCGCGCTTCCGTCGGCAATTACCGACAAATACGAAGTCGTCTTTCACGTGCACCCGCCGGGCAAGTTTGACTTGGCGTTTCACAAGGACTGGGTGAACGTCCACGGTGTGACGTTGCTGGAGCCCGCGTCTTTTCGCTACCGCGACGTTGATTTCGAAGCCATCGCCAAGGCGAAGCGCAACTGACACGAAAGCCGGGCGCCGACGTCTCGCACCAACCTCCCGTAAATTTGACCACGGCGAACGGCGCGCCGAGCGCTGGACGATTATGAGCTTGAGTCTTGTCTATAACGAACCGGCGCACGCAATCACGTGCTTAAATCACACAAAAACGTTAAAATGAGCGATTGTTGATTTTGCATTAGATTCCCCTCAAGGGGCCTTTACATGGCGCATCACTCGAAAAAACGACCATCATCCGGCATACGGGGCGCACGAGGCCGGGTGCCGAACGTTTTCATCGTCTTGCTGACGGTGACCGTCGTCGGCTGTTCCACCGACTCCCTTAAGCGTGAGAAGAATCTTGCGCTTCTGGCCGGCTACGACGCCGCAACCGCAGTGGTGGTCGCCAGGGCGGAAGGAAGAATCGCTCAAGACAAGCGATGGGTTGATGCTTATCTCAAGGCGCTGGGAGTGGAAGATATTACGTACCCCGAAAAACCGGTCGGCGAAAACGGCGATGAAAAGCCGGCGAACGAGTTCATGGAAAAAGTCACCGCGCGCCTGAAGCAGATTGACCAGAGCGTGGCCGACGCGTTTATCGTGGGATGGTACGGCGTCCTTTATTTATACATGCCCAAGGACCAGCGCCCGGATTTCACCATTCGCGGCCACGCGAAAAAAGCGGGGCTTGCGCCTCTCGACTCGCGCGGCGGCCTGATAAACGACATCAAGTATCTGGAGTGGGTTGTCCATCAGGCGCGGATGAAAAAGTACGTCGACTTGGAACAGACCCAGCCGGTTGATTCATGAAACCGCATAAGGCGAGATGCACCGAGCGAAGCCGGTCGCAATCAGACGCCGCGCGATTCTTTTAAATAACGCCTGAATCTCTCAGGCCAGCCGCTGTTGGTTGCACGCAAGTGCACGAAGGAAGCGAGCAGGTTTTTATGGACGATTCCGTCCTTGCCGCCGCCGACGCCTTCCCCGCGCAGCATCTCGTAGGCGGTCTTCGTCCGCCGGGGCAAGTTCACCAGTTTCGCGTAATGAAATTCATGGGCGGCGTGGGTCGTGCCCGCACCGGAGACCGGCGGCCACGGCATATCGGGGCGTTCGGCGACGCGGGCATACCCCCTGCCGCAAGGGCGCTCGCAGACGACGGTATCGGCCTGAATAACCCCCGCCATCTCGTAGCGACGGCCTTGCCATTCGATGCCGCGGGTCAGGTACATCAGACCGCCGCATTCGGCGTAGGCCGGCAAGCCGTCCTCGATTGCATCCCTGACGGCGGTGCGCAGGGAGACGTTGGCCTCCAGCGCGGCGGCGTGGGTCTCGGGGAAGCCGCCGCCGATGAATAAAGCGGCGACGTCGGGAAGCGCGGCGTCGCGCAACGAATCGATAAAAACAAGCTTAAACCCGGCGCGTTCAAGCGATTCAAGGTCGTCCGGATAGTAAAAGGAAAAGGCCGAGTCGAAAAAAACACCGAGCTCGGCTCTCTCCCCGGGGATATTCCCGGGAGCATCCTCAAGAGCGGCCCCGGAAACGTCAATCGGCGGCGGCTCACCGCCGGAGAATTTCACGGCGCCCGCCGCCTGCGCAGTCGTCAGAATCGCTTCGACGTCCACGTAGTCCCGGACGGCTTGGCGCATGGCTTCAATGCGCTTCCCGGCTTGTCCGTGCTCACCGCCGGGAATCAAACCGAGATGGCGCTCCGGCAACGCCATGCGTTCGTCGCGCATGATGCAGCCGACAACGGGGACGGAGGTGTATTGCTGAACCGCGGCCCGGAGCTTGTCGGCGTGACGTGAACCGCCGACCTTGTTGAGCACCACGCCGGCGATATGCACGTTCGGGTCGAAATCAAGATAGCCGCGCAGCAAGGGAGCGATGCCGCGAGTCATGCCTTCACAGTCGATGATCAAGACGACCGGGGCGGAGAGCGTTTTGGCAAGCGCGGCGTTGCTGTCGGCGCCGTCGGGAGACACGCCGTCGTAAAGACCCTTGTTGGCTTCGACCACGGCGACGCGAACCGGCGACGCCCGCCCGGCGGATTTGGCGACGAACAGGTTTGCGACGTCGTCGGGCGTCTGAGTGTTGAAATCAAGGTTGTAGCAGCGGTTTTGCGCGGCGGCGGCGAGCCATTGGGGGTCTATGTAGTCGGGGCCTTTCTTGAACGGGCGCACGTCGTATCCAAGCCGTGCGAATTCGGCGCACAGCCCCGCGGCGAACACCGTCTTGCCCGACGATTTATGCGCCGCACCGATCAGCAGGCGTGCAACGCGCGTCTCACCCATGCCGCAGGCGCGTCAGTCCGTTCGCGGCTCGAACTGCGAATCTCCCAAGTCGGAAGGCAGGAAGTCAAGCACCGCGAGCATCAAGACCAGCACCGCGAGCGACAGGCCGATTCCGCCGGCGCCGAGCAAGATTTCGGGCAAGCTCGGCGTGTAGGAAGCGACGACGCCGTCGAAAAACGAGCTGCTTTCCTCCATCCCGGGAAACATCACCAGCGGATAGGCCTGTCCGCCGATGATAATCACGTAGAGCTGCACGAGGGCGCCGACGAGCACCAACGTACAGCCCGTTACGACGGCCCACCGGCGACGGCTGAACCACGGGACGTAAAACAGCGCAAGCGGCGCGAGACTCCCGAGCCCGATTTGCCCGACCCAGAACAGCCAGGTGTAAATCCCGCCGTCGCGCAGGATGAACGCGGCGATTCCGTGATGCTCGGTCGCGTACAGGTTGGTCACAAAATATACGGCGACAAAGTACAGCACGGCGGCGACAAACACCCCGAGCAAGTTTTTCATCCTGAAAAGAACGTAGTCGCCGACGGCGACTTCGGCGAAACGCGCAACGGTCACCAGCACCAGAATAAACGCCGAGAAACCGAACGAGAACGACATGGCGATGAACAACGGCGCCATGACCGCGGCGTCATACGCCTGGCGCGCGACCAGAAAGCCGAAAATCGCGCCGGTGCCGGTGGTCAGCGTCAACCTCCACAACAGCGCGACCAGCCCGCCGGCGCGGCTGTAAGGCGCCATCCGCCGCTCGAACATAGTCCATAGATACACGATGACGACCAGAAAAAAGCCGGTGTACAGGAAGATATTCCACGCGAAGATCGACTTGAAGTTGTAGTAGGTCATCGCGACGATCAGGCGGTCGGGCCGACCGAGGTCGAGCACCAGCACCGCGAGGCCGCCGACGAGGAACGCAATCGAAACCAAGCCCGACAACCGCGCGAGCGGCTTGTAGTGGGCTTGTCCGAACACCGACGCGGCCGACGCGGCGTTCAGCGCGCCCGAGGCGATGAGAATCATGAAAATCGCGAACACGTGCGGCATTCCCCAAACAATCTGATTGCTCATGCCGGTGACGTAATGCCCCTCGTGTTCCATGTAATAAGCGGCGCCGGCGCCGACCGCGGCGAGCAGCACGAACAGGCCGAGAATCAGGTAATAACCCGCGCCGTCGGCGGCCAGCGCGGCGTAGCGCATCGGTTTCACGCGGCGCAGCCTCAGATCCCGTGGTAGCGAACGCCGGTGTTGAGACCGAGGTCGGCGCGAATCTGCGCGCCGCCGTATTCCGAAAGGCGCTTTGAAATCTCGCTGTAGGGGTTGTTGAGGTCGCCGAATATCAACGCGCGATGGCCTTCTTTCTCACAGGCTTCGGCGCAGGCGGTGGTGCCGTCGCCCCGGTCCACCTTGTGCACGCACAGGGTGCAACTCTCGACCGTGCCTTTGCCGCGCGGGGCGTGCGGCAAAGGCTCTTCGACCGCTTCGTGGACGAACGAGCGGGCCTTGTAAGGGCAGGCCATCATGCAGTAGCGGCAGCCGATGCACGTGTGCTTGTCCACCAGCACGATGCCGTCGGCGCGGCGGAACGAGGCGCCCGTCGGGCATACGTCAACGCACGGCGGGGTCTCGCAGTGCTGGCATAAAACGGGAAACGATTTCTTATGGCCGGTCGTCTTGTCGCGGATCGTAATCTTGCGGATCCACTGCGCGTCGGTCGCGAGCCGACCATGGCCGGTGATGCCGTGCTCTTCGTTGCACGCGGTGACGCAGGCGGTGCAGCCGTCGGCGCAGCGGTTGGTGTCGACCAGCATTCCCCAGCGCACATCGTCGCTGACCGGTTCGTCGAGCGGGCGAGGGGCCGCGCCGCCGACCGAGTACAGGAAAATCCCGGGTGCAACCGTAAGACCGGTCGCCGCGGCGCCCTTAAAGAAATCCCGGCGGGATACGTTCGTTGCGTCGCTCATCGGTTACGGCAGCTGCTTCACGATCTTATCAATCGTCCGTGCGGTGTACGCTTCGGCGGGGCGGTCGGCGTGGCATTGGAAAC
>CAZKLI010000016.1:0-2248 GCA_964553575.1 uncultured Chromatiales bacterium | reverse complement strand
GACGCTGCCCGACGCTTCGAGTGTGACCGTCGGCGGCGGCTCCGGCTTGGGGGTGGCGTTGTCCGGGATGATGCCGAGCAGCGTGGTGGAAGTATCGGCGTCGGCGTCGGCGCCGATCGGTTCGGTGATTTCCGGCGATTTGTCGTTGGCCGTCACATTATTTGGCGTGACCGCGTCGGTATCCCCGAATCAGCCGACGTTTTCGGTGTCGGTGTCGCCGCCGCTTGTGTCGGTGAATCTGGCTTCGCGTGCAGGCGTGCCTTTGGGGGACGAATTGGTTTTGTCGCAGGGGTCGAGCACGGTGGTGAGGGTGAGCATTGCCGAAGGCGAATTGACGGCGCCGCAGCAAGCCGTGTTGCAGCTGGAAACCGAAGTGCTGAATGGGGAGCCTCTTAACGCCTCCTTGCCGACGGTGATTCCGTCGTCGGTGACGTTGTCGCCTTCCGGGGGATTGTCAACCGAGGTGGCAATTGAATCGGGTGATTTCGGCGGCTCGGGCGGCTCGTTCGTTTTGCGGGTGGTTGCGGATGACGGCGTCGAATTGCGCGCGCCGGCCGAGTTGAACGTCCGGGTGAAACGCCGCATCGAGTTGTCGTTCTCACCGGCTTCGTTGACGCTGGTGCGCGGCGGTGGTTCGGCGGAAACGACGTTCAAGGTTGACCCGGGATTGCAGGAGGGCGAGGAGATTGGATTGTCTCTTTCCGGCGTCCTGCCCGGGTATACGTTTGTTCCGGGTGCGGTGACGCTCGGTTCTTCGCAAAGTTCCCGGCGAATTACCGTCAACGCCGGTGTTACGGCGGCCGATTCGGCGACGGTGAGGGCGGAGGAAGCGTCGTCACTCAGCGGATTCGTCGCCGCTGAAGGGATAGATTTCATTTACGGCGATTTGTCGCTGTCGGCGCTTCGGGGCGTGAACTTGATTCTGGAAGCGCAAGGTTCGACGGCGTTGTTTGCGAGTTCGTCGGTCGAAGTGAAAGTCGGCACCGACCCGCTGCTGGAAGACGTGGAGCGCACGACGGTGATCTTGTCGGCGGCCGACGGTCTGGAAGTGTCGGGTTCGGGCGTCCTTATCGACGATGACGGCGACGCGAGGATCGAATTGAGCGCGGGCGTTCCGACGCAAACCGTGACGGTGTCGGTTGATGCGGATCGCTCCCCGGATGGGACGTTTGAGCTGGTTGCATCCGGGCAGGGTGAAGGTGTCGGCGTTCTCGAAAGCGCATCCTTGACGTTGCGGGTGGTCAAGCCGCAGTTGTCGGTGAGATTTGAGCCGGACGAAGTTGAGATTGAACAAGGCGGTACTGTTGCGTTCACGGTGACCTTGGCGCCGGCGTTGGCGGCCGGCGAGTCGGTGACGGTGACATTGACGGCGCCGGGAAGGCTTGCTCTCGATGGCTCATTGTCCTTGGATCTGGCCTTTGCCGGCGAAGCAACGACGCGGCATGAGGTGGTGATTTCGGCGAGTGTGGACGCCGAGGTCCGCACGGTGGAGATTACGCCGGCACTGGAGACCTCCGAGTTCATTCCGGCGGACGCGCAGCAGTCGTTGCAGGTTCACGTGTCGTCGCCGCGAGTGGCGGTAGAGTTCGAAGTGGATGAAGTGGTGCTGGCGATTGACACGACAGTGGTGCTGACGATTGGCACGGCAGTGGACGTGACGGTGAGCTTGCGTGCCGGTCACGGACTTCAAGCGGGTCAGGAAGCGGTGCTGAGGCTGACGATGGAAGGCGATGGGTTGAGAGTGACGCCGGGGCGGGTGACGTTGACCGAGGTGAGTGATTTTGAAGCGACGGTCGAGATTTTCGCAGAGGAACCGGGCGTTGCGGGCGCCTTGATTGTGACGGCGGTTTCAGGAGTGCGTCTCGAAGAGACAAGGTTGCAGGTAACCGTGCCGGAGGCGGCGCAAGGCACCAAGCTGAGAATCAGGGTGTTCCTGGAAGGCGCGTTGGAGTAATTTGTATCAGTTCAGAGGGACGTGAGACGGCACTGTCAGAAATTTTGTGGGGGACTGTCAGAAATCTTTGTGTGTAAGCCGGTTATTGATCGCCCGGCATAAACCGACCTCCAAACTTGACGGCAAATTAAGGCAGCTGCTTATAATGCTTTGTGTGCGTTATTCCCTAGGAACAAAGGAGCCGGAATGAAATCCTTGGTCGGAGGGCATCGCACGACGCGTGTGGTGTCTCGGTGGGGGCTTAGGGGCCTTTTGTCGGCACGACAGCCGCAGCGTAGTATTTTGCACCGCTTG
>CAZKLI010000015.1:0-2430 GCA_964553575.1 uncultured Chromatiales bacterium | reverse complement strand
CGTGTACTTGGTCAGCTGATAGATGTCCACACCCGAGCCTTCGGCGGCGGTTTCTTTCTCGTCGACGCGCACCACGACGCGGCTTGCATCGACCGTGTCAACGACGCCGCCGCGCTTGGCCGTCAGCGTCGCGCCCGAATCGGCGGCGACAACGCCCTCGATTCCGGTGCCGACCAAAGGCTTCTCGGCGCGCAAGGTCGGCACCGCCTGGCGCTGCATGTTGGCGCCCATCAACGCACGGTTGGCGTCGTCGTGTTCGAGAAACGGAATCAACGCCGCCGCAACCGAAACGATCTGCTTCGGTGAAACGTCGATGTATTCGATCTTATCCGGCTGCGCCATCATGAATTCGTTGTGCCAACGGCACGAAACCAGCTCGTCGGTGAGCTTGCCGTTCTTGTCCACGCTTGCGTTCGCCTGCGCAATCACGAATTTACTTTCCTCGATCGCCGACAGATAAACGATCTTGTTCGTGACCTTGCCTTTCTCGACCCTCATGTACGGCGTTTCGAGAAAACCGTACTCATTGGTGCGCGCATAAACCGCAAGCGAATTGATCAGGCCGATGTTCGCCCCTTCCGGGGTCTCGATCGGGCACACGCGCCCGTAATGCGTCGGGTGGACGTCGCGCACCTCGAAACCCGCGCGCGTGCGCGTCAGCCCGCCCGGGCCCAGCGCCGAAATGCGCCGCTTGTGCGTGATTTCGGACAACGGGTTGTTCTGGTCCATGAACTGGGACAGCTGGCTGGAACTGAAAAACTCCTTGACTATCGCCGACATCGGCTTGGGGTTGATCAGATCCTGCGGCGTCAGCTCGTGCGCCTCGCTTTGGGACAGCCTCTCCCGCACCGCGCGTTCGACGCGCAGCAAGCCGCCGCGGTAAATGTTCTCGGTCATCTCGCCGACGCAACGCACCCGGCGATTGCCGAGATGGTCAATGTCGTCCACCTTGCCCTCGCCGTTGCGTATGCCGATGATGACCTTGAGCACGTCAATGATGTCCTCGGTGTCCAGCGTGCCGCTGCCGGTGATTTCCTTGCGCCCGACCGCGCGGTTGAACTTCATGCGGCCGCACGCCGATAAATCGTAACGCTCGGGATTCTGGAACAGGTTCTCGAAAAGATTCTTCGCCGAATCCTTGGTCGGCAATTCACCCGGCCTCATCACGCGGTAAATCTCGACCTGCGCCTCGAATTCGGTCGAGCTCGGGTCGATGTTAAGCGTCGAGGAGATATAGGGGCCGCGGTTGACCTCGTTCGTGTAAATCGTCTTGAAGCTCTTGATGCCGCTCGCGCGCAACCGCTCGAGCATTTCCTCGTCCACTTTCGCGTTCGCGGGCGAAAGCAGTTCGCCGGTCTCGGAGTCCACGACGTCGTGCGCGACCACCTTGTCGCTGAGGTACTCGGCCGGCACTTCCAGGGATTTGATGCCGGCGTCCTTGATCGCCTTGACGTGGCGGGCGGTGATCCTGCGCCCGGCCTCGACCAGAACCTTGCCTTTCACCTCAACGTCGAAAGTGGCGATCTCGCCGCGCAAGCGCTCCGGTATCAAGCCCATTTCATAGCTGTCGCCGCCCTTGAACTTGACCGTCTCGGTGTCGAAGAAAGTCTCGAGGATCTGGTTGTTGTCCATGCCGAGCGCGCGCAGAAGCACCGTGGCCGGCAGCTTGCGGCGCCGGTCTATGCGGACGTAAAGATAATCCTTGGGGTCGAATTCGAAATCAATCCAAGAGCCGCGATAAGGAATGACGCGGGAGGAATACAGAAGCTTGCCCGAAGAATGCGTCTTCCCCTTGTCGTGCTCAAAAAACACGCCGGGAGAACGGTGCAACTGGGAAACGACGACGCGCTCGGTGCCGTTGATGATGAAAGTGCCGACGTCGGTCATCAACGGCAGCTCACCGAAATAAACCTCTTTCTCCTTGACCTCTTTCAGCTTGCTGGTATCCACCTTGCCGCTCGAACGCCTCTCGAAGATGACCATGCGCAACTTCACGTGCAACGGCGCGGCGTAAGTGGCCCCGCGTGACTTGCATTCCCTGACGTCGAACTTGGGCTCGCCGAGCACGTAGCTGACGTACTGCAACTCGATGTGCCCGGAATGGCTTGCAATCGGGAACACCGACTTGAACACCCCGTGCAAGCCGTGATCCTCGCGCTTGTCGGGCGCCTTGCCCTCCTGCAGGAAACGCGCGTAGGAGTCGAGCTGTATCTGCAGCATGTACGGGATTTTCAGCTTGTCAACGCGCTTCCCGAAGTTTTTCCGGATTCTTTTCTTTTCTGTGAAAGTGTAGGCCATTGGTTCGTCTTGGTGTCTTATGAAAGTTCACGGCGGCACCGGCGCACCGGGTTGCGGACAACCCGGCGGCGCAGGTGCAAGCCGCAGCAACCGCGGTTACTTGAGCTCAACGCTCGCACCGGCCTCTTCAAG
>CAZKLI010000014.1:0-23140 GCA_964553575.1 uncultured Chromatiales bacterium | reverse complement strand
GAGCACGTTGTCGGCGAGCATCTTTTCCGGGCTTGACAAATTGGAGACGCTGATTCTGTGGAAAAACAACCTGCGCCGTTTGCCGGCGGACGTTTTCTCGGGCCTCGGCAAGTTGAAGAAATTGGACTTGGACGGCAACCGATTGGAGGAGTTGCCCGTGGATATATTTTCAGGTCTCGGCAACCTGCAGAGACTAGCTCTAAATGAAAACCAGCTGACCACGTTACCACCAAGAGTGTTTTCAGACCTAGACAACCTGCAAGGATTGTGGCTGTTTGACAACCAGCTGAACATACTGCCGGCGGGCGTGTTCTCAGGCCTCGACAACCTGCAAACGTTGGATTTGGATGGCAACCCATTGAGCCCTATACCCCCCCCCCCCCCATCTCGGCGATTTACGCACCAATATATGTGATAGGACCGAACAAGTCAGGAACGCTATCGCATTTTTGACCGCCAGTACACTTGTCAGTACAGCGTGTAAATCCGTGCCCGTCTCAAGGATGGCATCCATTACCCATCTGTACTTGGTCGGGCAAAACATCCAATCTTTACAACCGGGAGATTTTTCCGGCCTAAGCGACTTGCAATTATTAGACTTGTCTGAAAATCAACTAAGCACTTTGCCAACGAGCGTATTTTCAAATCTCGACGACATGCAGACATTGTATTTAAGTGGTAACGAACTTAACACGCTAACACCCGGTATATTTTCTGGCCTAAGCAACTTGCAGCTACTGGACTTGAGTGAAAATCGATTAAGCACATTGTCTCCGGACGTATTTTCTGGCCTCGGCAACTTGCGATTATTGGACTTGGCTGAAAATCAATTAAATAGCACATTGAGTCCTAGGCTATTCTCAAGTCTTGACAATTTGCAGAATTTGTATCTGTTTCATAACCAATTAAGCACATTGCCTCCGGACGTATTTTCTGACCTCGGCAATTTACAGAAGTTAGCTCTGGATGAGAACCGCTTAGCTGATTTGCCATCTAGGATATTTCAAGGTCTCAGTGAACTGAATATATTGTGGTTAGACGACGGTCTGTTAGGCGCACTGGCACCGAACGTGTTGCCCAAGGGAGTGACTCTAAACCCAACAGCTCCGCTGAATATATGCGATAGAACCGAGCAGATTAGGAACGCTATCGTGGACATTCTCGTGGGTGAGGAAGATGCATCCGGCGAGTCGTGTCGAGAGATTCCCGGTGAAAGTATAAAGTCCATTTATTTTATGGACTTATCTGGTCAAAACATTCAATCTCTACAGCCTGGAGACTTTTCGGATTTAAATGGCCTAGAAGAGCTATGGCTATCTTTCAATCAATTAAGCTCATTACCAGCGGGGGTATTTTCTGGTCTTGAAAGCCTTCGGGTGTTGCTTTTAAATAATAATCAATTTAATACATTGGCATCGGACGTATTTTCTGGACTCAGTAATCTACAAACATTGGGATTGGGTAATAACTCAATAAACGCTTTACCGTCGGGTGTATTTTCAAGCCTCGGCAATCTACAGGTGCTAGACCTGACTGGAAATCAGTTGAATACACTGACTCTTGGTGCGTTCTCAGGGCTTAGTAATCTGGATATGTTGTTGCTGTTTAATAACCGCTTAGGCACACTGGTCGAAAATACATTTTCAGGCCTTAATAATCTGAAAAAACTGTCTCTGGCTGGTAACCAGCTGACTACATTGCCAGCGGGCACATTCTCAGGCCTTAGCAACCTGCAGAGACTATGGTTATTTGACAATCAGTTGAACACGTTGCCACAAAGCGTGTTTTCAAACCTCAACAGTCTGCAAACATTGGATTTGAATGGCAACCGATTGGATCTGGCCTCATTGACACAGAGTTTTGTCGAGAGTCTCGGGGACCTGCGCATCAATATATGTGATAGAACCGAGCAGATCAGGGACGCTATCGTATTTCTGACTGGGAGTGCGTCGTGCAAGCATGTGTCTATTTCAAGGATGAAGTTTATTTATGTGATGTACTTGGTTGGTCTAGAACAGCCGGGAGACTTTGCACCTGGTCTTGTTAGTAAGATCCGCTCTTTACAGCCAGGAGACTTTGCAGGTCTTGATAACCTGCAGGATATGGCCTTGTTTTTTCATCAGATAAGCAGGCTGTCGCCAAATACGTTTCAAGGTCTCGACAATCTGCGGGCATTGGGATTGGACTACAACCAACTAGAGACATTGATGCCAGGTGCGTTTTCGGGTCTCAGCAATCTGCGGATATTAGGATTGGCGAACAACCAGTTAGGGATGTTGGCGTCAGGTGTGTTCTCAAGTCTAGGTAATCTGCAAATACTGTGGATGAGACAGAACCTGTTAAGCACACTAGTTCCCGATGTGTTCTCGGATCTCGGCAATTTACAGGAACTGTATCTATACGGTAATCAGCTAAGTTCGTTGCCCCCGGGTATATTATCGAGTCTCGGTAATCTGCAAAGGTTGTCCCTGAGTAACAACCAATTGACTATGCTACCACCCAACGTGTTTTCCAGTCTCAGTAATTTGCAGATACTATGGCTGTCTGACAACCAGTTGGGTTCGTTACCACAAGGCACATTTTACGGCCTCGACAATCTGAAGACACTGAACTTAGCGGATAATCCGGGAGCCCCTTTCATCTTCGCTACCGCTCAGTTTGAACGAGTGAACACGGGCAACTCGCTTATGCCCGGCTTTGCCCAAGTCAAGCTAGTGACAGACCAAACGGCGATTTCGACTATAACTGCAGACTTGTCAATCGAAAGCGGCACATCACTAACCAATGAATTAATAATTCCAAAAGGAAGCATTGAAAGTGAAGTTTTCACCGTGGAACAAGGAGCAGATGCACAGCCGGTCAGAGTGGACATAACCCACAGCGATTTAGCCGGTTATTCAGGAGTTGAAATTGCTTCAAATGCTCCGTTAGTTCTATATGAAAAAATACCATCAGTATCGGGTGTAGCATTTCTTTCCTCTCCTCCAGATGGTGCTTATCTATCAGTGGACCGAGAGACGATCACAATAGCGGTAAGTTTCGATGATGATGTTTTGGTGACAACTACAGTCAGCGGTCCCGCACTCATACTTGAGATTGGAGAAGTAACACGAACCGCAAGTTATGATGCTGAATTAAGCAGCATGTCCACGCTGATTTTTAGTTACGAGTTGACACCCAACGATTATGATGAGGATGGAATCAGTATCCGAACAAACGCCATAACTCTCGAAAGCGCTAGCATCGTTGATTTTTCTAAGGCAGGGAACTCTATAGTCTTGACGCTGGAAGGGCACGACATCTTGAACGCTGCTGGACATCGAGTAGTTGGTCGTGAATTCACATTTTTATTTGAGCCGCCTATGGTGCAACTGAAAACAGGCGAATCAACTGAAGTGACATTGATACTTAGTGGCGCGCAAATGTTGGCTATGAATGAAAGAGTAAATGTAGATTTAACTCCGACTATCGGGCTTGAATTATTGACGCCGACAATGGTGGAAATGAATGCGCAAGAGTCAAGCAAAGTGACCCTGGAAGTAAGGATCTTGGATGTGCCCGGAAGAATTTCCGAATCACTGACGGCTGAAGCATCTCTGACAAATGCGCGACTTGCTGACGAGATATTGAGAGTCAGGGAGATCTTGGAAGCAATCAGATTAAGAATTAAAGTCTTTCTTGAAGCCGCTATGGAATGAATTGCGTGATAGGAAACGAAGCGTTCTTCGACCATCCGCGGAATGAGCGCACCAGGCTGTTCCTGAGCCGGATTTTGGAGAAGTGACGGCTTGGTTCACATTCTTGCTTTGCATCGACAAATCCAGCTTGCCAAACCGCCTTAAACCGTTCATCCCTTAAATTCTTCCGCTCAGCCCTGTTATCCACAGCTCCCGCCCCCTACACTGCTATAAGATAAGGCTATGTTGAAAAACACCGCCAACCTGTTCGGAGAACCCACATTTCTCACTCTCGCTCAAGCAAGCGCTTGGGCCTCTGATTACATGGGCCGTAAAGTGACGACATCCAATGTTTCTTACCTTGTTAACTACGGTGTCATTAAAAACTGTAATGGAAAAAACGGGAAAATATTGGTAAGGGTTGATGATCTCAAGAAATACTACGACTCGCAGAAAAATAGAAGGAAAAATTATTTCAAAAAACAACTGGGAGAAAGTTTGAACTGGCATTTATCTTTTGAGCACTGCAAAGAGTCTGAAACCACCAAGCACGTCCATCGTTTGCATCCCTACAAGGGAAAATTCATTCCCCAACTGGTCGAATACTTCCTCGACAGTCATACGGATGCATTCAAAACGTCTGCCTGTTTCAAACCGGGAGACATAGTTCTCGACCCGTTCTGCGGGAGCGGCACAACCTTGGTACAGGCTAACGAGTTGAATATCCACGCCATTGGAATAGATGTATCCTCGTTCAACGCGATGATAAGCAATCTGAAACTTTGCAGAATCTCATTACAAGCGTTAGGAGAAGCAGCACGCGAAGTAGAGGAGCGGATAAAAAGAAATGCACACGGCAGAAAGGCGCGAGAATTTGAGGGAGACCTGCTCGAGGAGCTAAGTTTATACAACCAGAAATATTTTCCGTCACCTGCATTCAAAAGACGAGTGAGAAAAGGTGAAATCAATGAAAAGAAATATGGGGCGGCGCATGTAAATAAATTTATTCCGAAATATCGCCGCTTGCTCAAAGCCCACAATGTCAACAACTCCCCGTTAGGAGGCAAAGGGTTTTTGAACAACTGGTACTTGCATCCCATAAGGAAAGAGATAGAAACGGCGAAAAAATATATCGGCAACGTATCAGACCCCGTTGTGCGCGACATGCTTTGCTTGATACTAAGCCGTACGATACGTTCTTCCCGCGCAACCACTCACTATGACTTGGCAACCCTGACCAAGCCGGTCACGGAAGTCTATTACTGCGCCAAGCACGGGAAAATCTGCAAACCCCTGTTCTCCATGCTTGGGTGGTGGCGACGTTATGCTGACAGCACGATAAAACGTCTTGCTGAATTTGAAAAGTACAGAACTGACACAAAGCAGATTTGCCTAGTCGGTGATGCAAGAGAAGTAAATGTAGTTGACGCGGTAAAAAAGCAGAAAAACGGCTTGCATAAATTGTTTATGCAAAAGAAAATCCGAGGAATCTTTTCCAGTCCCCCGTACGTTGGCTTGATAAACTACCATGAGCAACACGCTTACGCTTATGAGCTTTTCAAGTATCCACGCAACGACGAATCTGAAATAGGACCTTTATATAAAGGGAAAGGAAAGGTCGCCCGCGATTCTTACATTGAAGGAATAGCCAAAGTATTGCTGAACTGCAAGAAATACATGCAGGAAGAATACGACGTTTTTCTGGTCGCCAACGACAAATTCGGCCTTTACCCGGAAATCGCGCAAAAATCCGGGATGAAAATAGTCAAGGAATACCAGCGTCCGGTGCTGAATCGAGCGGAAGGAGACAAAGGCGCTTATGCCGAATCAATTTTTCACTTGAAAGAGAAATAGCGTGTCAATAAGTCGCAGCAAAAAAGAAGAAATCAAAGCTTTATTGTATGAGACGCTGGACGAAAAACTGGAAAAGTACTCCAGAGAAACAACTTCCATGCCGTTCTTGGTGAAACTCATGCAAAACGCAGACAGGGTGGCCGCCTATTCTTTTGTTCACTCCATGGCAACCACGCTTGGAGCGTCAATTTATGAAAAGACATCTAAGATACTGGTTCAAGATTCAGCAAGAGAGGCTTACACAAAATTCAATCTGAAAGGAGTCATATCCCACGCGCAAGCTATTGCTATCAACAATATCATAGAAGAGTTGAAAGATAATAAATCACCACGCTCTTCTGATATCGTTTCTGAAAAGCATGAAGTTATAGCAGCATCAGCCGGCGAAGCATCTCGACACGGAGACGAGGAAGAAGTCGACTTCCATTATGTGACCGCCGATGGAATCAAACGTTACATTGAAATAAAGACAGCAAAACCCAACATGCAAATATTTGCCGCCTCTAAAAGGAAGCTATTGAGGTGGGTCGCCCGGAAAAGAGAAGAAGACATGGAGGTTTTTCTAGCCATTCCATACAACCCATACCACCCAAAACCATATAGTCGTTTCACTCAGAAAGATCTTTTCCAAACAGGGAAAGACCTTCTGGTGGGAGAACAGTATTGGGATTTGTTAAACGGAGAAAGCGGAACGCTGGAAAGTCTCCTCACAATTTTTGATCAAGTAGGAAAAGAGTACAAAGAGAGAATAGACGAAAAAATAAGAGAGGTTTCTGGAGGTAACAAGAATATTTTATGAAGCAAGTGGGTGGGTGTGAAAAATTCGAAAACAGTCATTTCTTTGAGAAGAATCATGCCCTGATAATCAGCAATTCATGCGACTCTTTGACGTGGTGGTTGGCACCGTTTTCGACCCGGTTTTTTCCAATCCTTGTTTCTCCTTGCCCAAGCGTATATTGCCACTTCACGCTTACGATCTTGCAGTCGGAATACCAATCTCGAATCGTTTTGCAATCGTTATAAGACAGAATAAACCCTCCCTTACGGCGGCGCAGCAAGTCTCGAAGCGCTTCGTGGTCAAACCCCTTATGGTGGACGGGAAAATTCCTCTGCGGATAAATCCCCCTGAACATGCGACTGTCGCCGTCAAGATAATAAGGGGGGTCGCAATAAAGGAAATCCCGATTGTGTTTGCGCAAAGTCGCCTCAAAAGTACCCCGCTCGACTTTCAAGTTGGGGCATCGGAAATCTCGGACCTTGGATAAAAGCCGTTCGAATCGTTCAGGATCTTCATAGATACTCGACATCCAGCCGAGGAAGCCAGGCCCGTACGAAAGGTTATGGTTGAACCAGTAATGCGCCGCAAGTTCCAGTTTATCGGAAATAGGCTTTGTTCCGTCCCAATGTGATTTGAGACGCTTCTTGACTTTGGCATAAGTAGCTTTGTTCGGTTTCCACTCGCCGATGCGCCCTGCAAGCTTGATGGGCGTGCGCAGTTGGACTTTCCAATAATTTGTGAGAATTTCAAAAACATCATAGCCCTTGACGTCGATGCCCAGCTCGTTGGCACAAGCGATTTCGACGGAGCCGCCACCAATGAATGGAGATACGATTTGGCCCACGGACGGGGGCAAATGTTCCACGACATAGCCCACGGCAAGACTTTTCCCGCCTGCATAACGTAACGGTAAGCCGCTGTAACGCCTGAAACGACGCTGGCCACCCCCTTGCAGAGACGACAAAAGAGCTTCTTTCTTGGATGTGGGCTCAGCCGGCGGCTGCCGAAGTAAATTAATCGCCGACGAGCTCATTTAATCCAGCTGTCCTCTAATTTGGATGCGTTTTTTATCGTTAACATGGTGTTGATTGAACGCCGGCTCAGTTGAGCAATCCGGCATTAGATTGTTACATTTTTTGCCGGCTTTTTCCCGCCTGCCTGTGAATAACTTTAGAGCCCGCCGGATTTCTCCGGCGGGTCGGCCCCAGCGACCACCCTGCTCCGCGCGCCCATCACCAACGCGCTTGCTCCCGGAAATTCATGACGGCGGGTATCAAGCGCTTCGGAGCGCCTTTTGCCTTGACGTACTTGGTCCGCTAACCTGCCCTCTACCGGCTTTTCATACAAACGCCAAACAGGAGGAGCCATGAACAATTACCGATGCCCGAATTGCGGTTGCGACGAGTTTGTCGTGGCGTACAGAACGTCTGCGCATTGTCATTTAGAGCTCATGGACGACTCTTACGGGATGCGTCTTGCGCGGAAAGATACAATCACTGTGAAAGAGGAGGCAGTCGAACTGGCTATGTGTCGTGAATGCGGCAAGGTAATGGATCTCGACGAGCCGAAACTAGCAGACTCGGCGGCATAAGCGCAGCTGATAGAAGCAGACCCATGAACGCAAACGCCGACACCGACGCCGCAAACTGGTGCATCTCCGCCGCCGACCGGTGCGTGATGTGCGGCTTGTGCCTGCCGCATTGCCCGACCTACGCGCTCGAACGCAACGAGGCCGACTCGCCGCGCGGGCGGATTTCTCTGATAAAGGCACTGGCCTCGTCCGAGCTTGCGCCGGACAAGGCGTTGGTCGCCCACCTTGAAGGCTGCCTGCAATGCCGCCGTTGCGAAGCGGCGTGCCCCGCGCAGGTGTCGTTCGGAAGACTGATGGACACGGCGAAACAGCTGCTGTTCAAGGCACGTGTGTTGACGCGCGTCCCCCGGCGGCTCGAATGGCTGGTGGTGTCGCGTCGGTTGCGCCGGTTGGTCTCGGCGGCGTTGTTCCTCTATCAGGCGAGCGGATTGCGTCGGCTTGCACGGGCGACCGGCGTCCTGAAGATACTCAGGCTGGAGACGCCCGACGCGATGCTTTCGGCGACGAGTGCTGTGACGCCTCTGCCGAAGAGCACTGCCGCGGCGAAATCCGCAGGACAAACCGGCGAACAAGTCGCGCTGTTCACCGGTTGCGTCGCCGAGATCTTCGACCGGGACACGTTGGCGGCTTCAAAGCGGCTGCTCGAAGCCGCGGGTTTCGCGGTATCCGTCCCGGCGCAACAAAGCTGCTGCAGCGCGTTGCATCAGCACGCGGGAGACGTTGCGCGCGCCCGGCGGTTCATTGACAAGAATACCGAGGCTTTTTCCGGCACAAGCCCTCAAACCGTCGTCAGTTGCGCGAGCGGCTGCGGCGCCCAGCTGAAGGAACACGAAGCAACGCTCGGCGTGCGCCATTTCGACGTACATGCTTTTCTGCAGACGCGCGCCGGCAACCTCAGGTTCCGTCCGCTCGAAAAGACCGTCGCGCTGCATACGCCGTGCACGATGGACTCGTGCTTGAACGGCACCAAAGCGGTTTCCGATTTGCTGGCGCGCGTCCCCGGACTTGCGGTGTCGCCGCTGCCCAACCGCGGCTGCTGCGGCGCCGCGGGTGCTTACATGCTGACGCGACCGCGCACCGCGCGGCGACTGCTCGACGACGTGCTCGAACCACTGGCACAGACGGGCGCCGAGACCTTGCTGAGCTCGAACATCGGCTGCCTGCTGCATCTGCGTCGCGGCGTCGCACGCCGCGGCATGAACGTCGAGGTGCTGCACCCCGCGACGTTGCTCGACCGGCAACTGCAAAGCTGAAACGATGCGTGGCAAAAGCTCACTCGACCGCCTTATCGAAGCCGCTGACCAGGCGTTGAAGGCCGTCGCGGGTCCTGCGACCGCCGAACGCGAAACGCCGAGGCGGGAGTCTTCCGACGAAGACCTATCGGCGAGCGAGAAAGACTATTCGGCTCGTCTGATGCGCATCAATCACGCCGGCGAAATCGCGGCACAGGGTCTGTATCACGGCCAGGCGTTGACCGCACGTGCCCGGGCGACCGCCGAACAGATGCAGCAAAACGCGCACGAGGAGTCCGACCACCTCGCGTGGTGCGAGCAACGTCTTGCTCAGCTCGGCGGGCGCACCAGCATCCTCGCGCCGCTGTGGTACGCCGGGTCGTTCGCCATCGGCGCGGCGGCGGGGCTCGCCGGCGACCGCTGGAGCTTCGGCTTCGTCAAGGAAACCGAAGACCAAGTCGTCAGGCATCTGGATTCACATCTCGCCAAAGCGCCGGTGCACGACAAGGCGACGCTCGCAATCATCGAACAGATTAGACGTGACGAGAGCGAACACGCGCACGCCGCCGAACTCGCCGGCGCCGCCGAATTGCCGACGCCGGTCAAGCGGTTGATGAAGATGACGGCGAAAGTGATGACAGCGACGGCGTACTATTTTTAAGCGGGTTGCAGACCCCGACTCATAAGAGCTTGCTCATCCCGCTCACGTCCCACGAACAATCCCGCACCCCGCCGTGCAGCAACCTCGCACCCGACGGCGCACGCCGTTTCCGACTCGGGCAGCCATCAAGGCTCAAGTTCGACCCAAGCCCAACACAGACCCGCTACGTCCATAGCACCCGTTCCTGCCGCGATCTAAGCGGCGAGCTCGACAATCGCCGAGGTCACCGTCGAAAGTTCCTCCGCGGTGATGATGTACGGCGGCATCACGTAAATCAGGTTGGAAAACGGCCGCACCCAGACCCCACGCTCAACGAAGCGCCGGCACAACTCGTCCACTTCGACCGCCTCCCGCATCTCGACGACGCCGATCGCGCCTTTGACCCGCACGTCCTTGACCCGCGCCGACGCACGGCACGGCTCGAGCTCCCGTTTGAGCTGCGCCTCGATCGCCGCGACTTGCCCGCGCCACTCACCGCCCGCAAGAAGATCCAAATTCGCCGCCGCGACCGCGCACGCGAGCGGGTTGGCCATGTAAGTCGGCCCGTGCATGAAGACGCCGGGTTCGCCCGAATCGATCGCGTCGACCACTCGTGCGCCGGCAACCGCCGCGGCGAGCGTCAGGTATCCCGCACTCAGCGCCTTGCCGATGCACATCAGGTCGGGAACGACGCCATCGTCGCCGGCGGCTTCGCACGCGAACATCCGCCCGGTGCGGCCGAACCCGGTCGCTATCTCGTCGAAGATCAGCAACACGCCGTAGCGGTCGCACAGTTCCCGCAAACGCACGAGGTAGCTGGCGCCATAGACGCGCATGCCGCCCGCCCCCTGCACCACCGGTTCGATGATGACCGCGGCGACTTCGCCGCCGTCGCGCGCCAGCGCCGCTTCCATCTCGGCAACCGCTTCCTCGTCGCAATCTTGAGGGTCTTGGCTGCACCGAGGCGCGCGCACGAAGATCTGCTGCGGCACGACGCCTTTGAACATGTAATGCATACCGGTATCAGGATCGCACACCGACATCGCGGCGAGGGTGTCGCCGTGGTAGCCGCGGCGGACGGTCGCGACGCGACGGCGTCCGGGTTCGCCTCGCGCCTGGTGGTACTGCAACGCCATCTTGATTGCGACCTCGACCGCGACCGAACCTGAATCACAGAAAAATATGCGGTCGAGCCCCGCGGGCAGCACCTCGAGCAGACGCCGCCCGAGTTCGACCGCCGCCGGGTGCGTCAGGCCGCCGAACATCACGTGCGACGTGCGCGCAAGTTGGGCGCTCAACGCCGCGTTCAACGCCGGGTGGTTGTAGCCGTGAATCGCAGCCCACCACGACGACGTGGCGTCGATCAGCCGCCGCCCGTCGGCAAGCTCAAGATGCACACCATGCGCCGAGACCACCGGAAACGCGGGTGCACCGCCGCGCATCCGGCTGTAGGGATGCCACAAGTGGTCGCGGTCGAAAGCCGCCATATCCGGCGTGAACGGCTGTGGAGAAGCGGGCACGGAAAGATGAACGTCGCCGCGGTTACGGCGCGGGGTCGGACAAAGGAGGATGGTAAATCATCTGCAACCGGTTGCCGGCGGGGTCGAAACAATAAAAGCTCCTCGCGCCGTCCCGGTGGGTTTTCGGCTCGGCGTCAATCGGCACGTCGTGGGCGCGCAGGAATTCAAACCATGCGTCAACGTGTTCGGGCTTGCTCAGGAGGATGCCGAAATGATCGAGCGACCCCGCGCCGGACGTCTTCCCCCGGTGCAAGGCGACGTTGTCTGCTCCGCAGGTGATATAGACGTTGTCCCGGTCGGGACGCCACTCGACCTCGTAGCCGAGAAGGTCCACGTAAAACCGCTCGCAAGCCGCAAGGTCTTCGACGACCAGCGCCACGTGCTTCATCCCCGCAATCGGCGGCGGGCGGAGGGCTTTCGGTTCGTTATTCACCTGCGTCATTCACCTGCATTGGCCGGGCTTCAACTTTCGGCGGCGCCGAGTTCGACGATCTCATAGTCGTAGCTGATATACGCGGTTTTCTCGAGCATTCTCGACACCGAGGAATGCAATCGCGCCGACGCCTCGACCGCCTTCTTGACCTCGCTTTCGTCGAGCCCGCGGCCGGTCACCGTGTAGTGCCCTTTGATGTGGACGAACACCCCGGGGCCTGCGTCGGCGCGTTCGGCGTCGAGCTGCAGCTCAACGCCGGTGACGTCTTGCCCCGCTTCTTTCAGCAGTTTGACGATATCGAAACCGTTGCAGCCGCCGAGCCCGAGCAACACCATCTCCATCGGACGCGGCGCCAGGTTGCGCCCGCCGAACTCCGGCGCGCCGTCCATCGAGACCGCGTGCCCGCTGCCCGACTCGCCGACGAAGCTCATGTCGCCGACCCATTTGACCCGTGCTTGCATCATCCGCCTCCCGGCCTATTTGCCTCAATCCCCCCTCAATCTAAGAACAACGCCTTGAACTCGGCGGCGGGGTCGGCGGCGGCCATCAGCGCTTCGCCGACCAGGTAAGCATGAACCGACGCTTCGCGCAGACTCCTGACGTCGTCCTTGCTATGGATGCCGCTTTCGCTGACGACGAGCTTGCCGGCGGGCACCGCTTGGGCGAGCCGGACGGTCGTATCCAGCCCGACCTCGAAAGTGCGGAGATTACGGTTGTTTATCCCGATCAGCTCGGCGTCGTCTCCGAGAGCAAGCGCGCGTTCGAGCTCTTCTTCATCGTGCACTTCGACCAGCACGTCCATCCCGCCGTCGCGCGCTAGATGGAACAAGTCCTGCAACCGCTGAGTTTCAAGCGCGGCGACAATCAACAACATGCAGTCGGCGCCGAGCGCCCTGCTCTCGTGCACCTGGTACTCGTCTATGATGAAGTCCTTGCGCAGCGCCGGCAACGGGCAATGCTTGCGGATCAAGTCGAGCACCGCGCCCGACCCCATGAAATACTTGTGGTCGGTCAGCACCGACAGGCACGCGGCGCCCGCCGACGCGTACGCCGCGGCGATTTCAAGCGGGTTGCAGTTCTCGCGCAAAACGCCTTTGCTCGGCGAAGCGCGTTTGATCTCGGCGATTACCGCGGGGCGACCGCGTTCGATGCAGCCCTTGAGACTGCGCGTGAATCCGCGCGCCGCACCCTGTTCGGCGGCCCAATCCTTGAGCTCGTCAACGCCGCGACGACGCTTTCGTTCGGCGATTTCCTCGCGCTTGTGCTCGAGAATCTCTTGCAGGAAAGCAGGGGGGGCGTTCATCGTTGCGGTCTCTTGTTCACGGCGCCCGATTCACAAGCTTCGGGTGAAGTCCGCCCATTGCTCGAGCTTGCGCGCCGCGGCGCCGCTTTGCATCGCTTCCCGCGCCGCCGCGGCGCCTTCGCGCAAGTCTTGCACCCGGCCTGCGACGTACGCCGCCGCCGCCGCGTTCATCGCGATAACGTCGCTCGCCGGGCCGGTTTCGCCGGCAAACGCACGTTCAACAATCGCAAGACTTTCGCCGACGTCGGCGGCGGTAATCGAGTCGAGCGACGCGGTCGCACATCCGAAGTCGCCGGGCGAGATTCGATATTCGCGCAATTCACCGTCGCACAGCTCGGCAACCTGCGTCGGCGAACCGACGCTGATCTCGTCCAGACCGTCTTCTGCGTGCACCACCATCACCCGTTCAACCCCGAGCAGCCGTGCGGCTTCGGCCATCGGACGGAGCCATTTCGCGTCGAATACGCCGATGAGCTGCCGGGTCGCGCGCGCGGGGTTGGTCAACGGGCCGAGCAGGTTGAACACCGAGCGGATACCGATTGCCCGGCGGGCGGGCGCCGCGTGCTTCATCGCACCGTGAAACACCGGCGCAAACAGGAATCCGATGCCGATTTCCCCGATGCACCGCGCGACCTGCTCGGGGCTCAACTCGAGTTTGACCCCCGCGGCTTCGAGAAAGTCGGCGCTGCCGCTGTTGCTGGAAACCGAACGGTTGCCGTGCTTTGCAACGCGCGCGCCCATGCACGCCGCGACAACCGCGCTTGCAGTGGAGACGTTGAACGTGCCCTTGCCGTCGCCCCCCGTACCGCAGGTGTCCACCAGGTCGGCGTAGCCGGTCTTGACCTCGGTCGCGTAATCGCGCATGACTTGCGCGCCCGCCGAAATCTCGGCGGCGGTTTCGCCCTTGCCGCTCAACGCGACCAGAAAGGCCGCGGTCTGCGCGTCGCCCCATTCGCCCGCCATGATCGAACGCACTGCGCCGCCAGTCTCCTCGGGCGACAAGTCGCGCCCGGCGAGCAGCCTGTCGAGCAAGGCTTCAAAGCCGGTCATTGAGGAAATGCTCGAGCAGTTCGTGCCCGTAATCGGTGAGAATGGATTCAGGGTGAAACTGCACGCCGACGATCGGACGCTCCTTGTGCCGAAGCGCCATGATCTCATCGGTTTCTCCCGCGTCGGTTTCGGTCCACGCGGTGACGTCGAAACAATCGGGCAACGTTTTCCGGTCAACCACCAGGGAATGGTAACGCGTCGCCTGAAACGGATTTTCGAACCCGCCGAAGATGCCGTCTCC
Organism: uncultured Chromatiales bacterium; assembly: GCA_964553575.1. GTDB lineage: Bacteria > Pseudomonadota > Gammaproteobacteria > Poriferisulfidales > Oxydemutatoraceae > CAYFZO01. Next base: position 8,821 of record CAZKLI010000014.1, on the reverse strand, counting down.
CCGATGGTGAATCATCGAAGTCTTGCCGTGCATGATCTTCCTTGCGTGCACCACGTCCCCGCCGAAAGCCTGGCCGATGACCTGGTGCCCCAAGCACACCCCGAGAACCGGCACCTCGAGTTCGGCAACGACGGCGAGAGAGACCCCGGCCTTGTCGGGAGTGCACGGCCCGGGGGAAATCACGATGCGTTCCGGCGCCATCGAGGAAATCTCGGCGACGCCGGCTTGGTCGTTGCGCACGGTCGTCACCTCGCACCCCAGTTCCCGCAGGTATTGAACCAAGTTATAGGTGAACGAGTCGTAGTTGTCGATCATCAAAACCATGATTTTGATTTTAGCCTAAGGGCGGCGCGTCACTCACCGCCCGAAGCGAGCACCGCGGCGCGAATCATCGCACGCGCCTTGTTCATCGTCTCTTCCCATTCGTTCTCGGGCTGTGAGTCATAGACCAGTCCGGCGCCCGCCTGCACGTACAGCGCATCGTCCTTTATCAGCGCGGTGCGGATTGCGATCGCGGTGTCCATCGCACCCGACCACGCAAGATAGCCGACCGCGCCCGAATAGACGTGGCGTTTGACCGGCTCGATCTCGTCGATCAGCTCCATCGCCCGGACTTTGGGCGCGCCGGACACGGTGCCGGCGGGAAAGGTCGCACGCAGCACGTCGATCGCGCGGACGCCGACGCTGCACCGCCCAACGACGTGAGAGACGATGTGCATCACGTGCGAATAACGCTCCACGACCATCCGCTCGGTCACCTTGACGCTGCCGGTCTCGCACACGCGGCCGAGGTCGTTGCGCCCGAGGTCTATGAGCATCAGATGCTCGGCGAGCTCCTTTTCGTCGCTTAGCAGCTCGGCTTCGAGACGTTTGTCTTCCTCCTCGGTCGCCCCGCGCGGGCGGGTGCCGGCGATCGGGCGCACGATCAACTCGCCGTCCTCGGCCCTCACCAATATCTCCGGCGACGAGCCGACGACGTGGAAGTCGTCGAAGTCGAAGTAATACATGTACGGCGAGGGATTCAAACGGCGCAACATCCGGTAAAGATCAAGCGGGCGCTGCGTGAAAGGCGCGTGCAGGCACTGCGACAGAACCACCTGCATCACGTCGCCGTCGGTGATGTAACGACGCGCTTTCCCGACCGCCTGCATAAATGCGTCCTTGCCGAAACTCGAAGAGAAGTCGGCCTCGGTGAGCGGCGTCGAAGCGCGTGCGGGAAGAACGGGCGGGTCGGCGTTGAGACGCGCCTGCAATTCGTCGAGACGCTCGCACGCGCGGGCGTAGGCGTTCTTGTCGCGGGCGTCGGCGTGAACGATCAGATAAAGGCTGTTCTTCAGGTTGTCGAACACCGCGACTTCCTGCGAAACCATCAGCAGGACGTCGGGAACGTCGAGCACGTCCGGTTTGCGTCCGGCGGACAAACGCGGCTCGACGTAGCGCACGGCGTCGTAGCCGAAATAGCCGACCAGTCCGCCGGTGAAACGCGGCAGGCCCTCGAGCCGGGTGACCCGGAAACCGCGCAAGAAGTCGTCAATCCACGCAAGCGGGTCGGCGCAACCGACCGCCTCGGCGATTTCACCGTTGCGGTATCGTTTTACGTCTTCACCGCGCACTTCGACGCGCTCGGCGCAGGACAGGCCGATGATCGAGTAACGCCCCCACCGTTCGCCGCCGCTGACCGATTCAAGCAGGTAGCTGTACGCGCCGCCGGCAAGCTTTATGTATGCACCGATCGGCGTCTCGAGATCGGCGGCGACCTCCCTGACAACCGAGACGTGCGTGTATCCCTCGGCGCACAGCCGCTCGAAATCTCGTCGGTCAATCACGTTTTGCAATCAGGCGGCGGCGATTCGTTTGCGGAAGTCGGCGATGACCGCGGCATAGTCGGCGGCGCCGAAAATCGCCGAGCCCGCAACGAACGTGTCGGCGCCGGCGCGCTTGATCTCGGCAACGTTCCGCTGCTTCACGCCGCCGTCTATCTCAAGACGAATATCGCGTCCGCTCGCGTCTATGCGCGCACGCGCCTCACGCAACTTGTCGAGCGCCGACGGGATGAAATCCTGCCCGCCGAAACCGGGATGCACCGACATAATCAAGATCATGTCGAGCCGGGCGATATGTTCGTCGAGACAATCGAGAGGCGTTTCAGGGTTGAACACCAACGCGCTTTTGCAACCGGCGTCGAGAACCGCCTCCAACTCGCGCCCGACGTCGGAACTCGCTTCGGGGTGAAACGAGATGTAATCAGCGCCGGCGGCGGCGAAGTCCGTAATCAAACGCCCAACCGGAGCGGTCATCAAATGCACGTCTATCGGCGCGTTGACGCCGGCGTCCCGCAGCGACCTGCAGACCATCGGCCCCACCGTCAAATTGGGCACGAAATGATTGTCCATCACGTCGAAATGAATCATGTCGGCGCCGGCGTCGAGCACGGCGTGAACCTCTTCGCCGAGCCGCGCGAAATCAGCCGACAGAATCGAGGGGCAGATGAAGTCTTTCGGGGTCATGCGTGGGCGCCTCCGCTTGACGCCGGATTATCTTGCGGCGCAACGAAGCCCGAATCATCACCCGCACGGTTCACCGGATTCACGCCGGGACGGTTTCCGGGAGCGAGGCGGTCGGACGCCGAACCCGCGGCGGTGGAAGTTTCAGGCGTCGAACGACGATGAAAAAGCTTTTGGGGCAATCTGTGCATGAGTCCCGAATCCTTGTTCATCGAGCCTGTCTCGAAAAGGCCGCAAGTCGTTCGATCTTGCCGTTCGGTCGCCGTGAATGCCGCAGCCGGCGTCGCGTGCACGGCACGGCGATTATATATGAAACACTTGGTAAAACTGCGCTTTCGGCTTGCGTCCCCGGAGCGTTGCCGGGTGGGACCGCCGAGCCGAGGTGGCGGCAAGTTGATTGGCTTTGCGAAGCGCGGTAGGTTCGCCGCATGACCGTCGTTTCCCGACTCACCGACTTCGGCGTGTTGCGGCTGGCGCTGCTCGTGCTGGCCGCTTTCTTCGCCTTGTTTGCACCCGCGCCCGAAGTGCGCACCATTATCACGTGGCCGGCGGTCGTGCCGACGCTGATCGCTCCCGCCATGGCGCCGATCGTCGTGATGGTGCTGCTGCTCGACTTGCTGATGGCGAAAGTCATGTCGGCAGGAGAGAAAGACGCCGCCAAAAAGGCGCGGGCGCGGCGAATCATGCTGTTCGACGCGCTGGCGGTCGCCGTCGTCGCTTACGCGTACCTGCCGTTTTTTCTGGCGCTGGGGCGCTGAAGCCTTTTCGTCGTCGCGGCTGTGAAACAACGGTCAGCGGGGACGATGAACCACGACAAACCGCCCGCAAGCCTTTCCGGCGATTAACCGCTCGAAGCATTCGGGCAACCCGTCGAGGCCGACTCGGTCGCTGACAACCGTGTCGAGGCACGTCGGCTTGAGATCGCTTGCGATTCTCCGCCAGACCTTGCGGCGCACGTCCATCGGGCAGTTGGCCGAGGTGACGCCGAGCAGGCAGACGCCGCGGATGATGAAAGGCATCACCGACAACGGCAAATCTTCGGATTCGGCGCGACCGACGCAGACGACGTTGCCGCGCGGGCGCGCCGTCTTGACCACTGCGGCGAGGGTTGCGCCGCCGAGATTGTCCACCGCCCCGGCCCAGAGCGTCTTGCCCAACGCCCTCGTCTCCTGCTCGACCGCGCCGATGACTTCATCGGCGCCGAGGCTTTTGAGGTAGTCCGCCCGCTCGCTTTTCCGGGTGGCGGCGACGCAGCGGTAGCCGCGTTTCGCCAGCAGGTGAATCGCAAAGCCGCCCACGCCGCCGGTCGCACCGGTTACCAGCACCGGGCCGTCTTTCGGGCGCTGGCCGTTTCTTTCCATCAGTTCGATTGCATAAGCGGCGGTGAAGCCGGCGGTGCCTATCGCCATCACGCTGAACGCGTCGAGACCGTCGGGCAAAGGCATCACCAGCTCGGCGGGCAGACGCGCGTAAGGCGCATAACCGCCGTCGTAGATTTCACCCAAGCCGCCGCCTTGAGCGAAGACGCCGTCGCCCTCGGAAAAGCGCCCGCTTGCATCGAACAGCACCCTGCCCGCGAGGTCTATGCCGCCGACCAGCGGGCTTTTCCTGAGAATCTTTGCGCCGTCGGTGGCGGCCATCGCGTCTTTGTAATTGACTCCCGAACACGCGACTTCGATAACCACTTCGCCTTCGCTCAGATCGTCGAGCGACAAGGTCTCGAACCCGGCGCTGAAGTCGTCGCGCGTCTGATGTATGCGCCAAGCCTTGAACGGCGGAACGTCGGGGAGCCGCGTCACGCCCGGCCTCGTTGCAGTTCGGTGAACAAGGCGGCGGCTTGCTCGCGCAGGCCGGCGACGTCGTCCCCGGTAACGCAGAAGTGTCCCATCTTGCGCCCGGGCCGCGCCTCGGCTTTGCCGTACAGATGCAGTTTCAGGCCGGGGCGGCGCAGCAAGGTCTCCCACGCCGGCTCACCCGCGCTCCACAAACCGCCGAGCAGGTTCACCATCACCACCGGCGACAACAGCCTGGTGCTTCCCGCCGGCAGGCCGCACATTACCCGCACCTGCTGTTCAAACTGCGAAACGGCGCAGGCGTCTATCGTGTAATGGCCGCTGTTGTGGGGGCGCGGTGCGATTTCGTTGACGAGCAACCGCCCGTCGGTCGTGATGAAGAACTCGACGCCGAGCACGCCGAAGTAATCCAGAGCTTCCGCAACCGTCGAGGCGGCCGCGCGCAGCCGTCCGCGGACATCTTCTTCAACGCGCGCAGGAACAGCGCTTAAATGCAGTATGCCGTTGCGGTGCTCGTTCTCAGCGAGCGGGTAGCAATGCGTTTGGCCGTCGCAGCTGCGTACGACAATGACCGACGCCTCACGCTCAAGTTCAACTTTCTCTTCGAGTATGCACTCGCAACCGCCGAACTCGGCCATCACCGCCTCGGCTTCAGCCGGCGCCGCGACTTCGCGCTGATGCTTGCCGTCGTAGCCCCAACGAGCGGCTTTTAATATGTAAGGCGGCGGACACGTCGAAGACAGGCGCTTCCACGCCGGGGCGATTTCTCCGGCGTCTGACGCCGCCTCGAACTCAACCGTCGCAACGCCCGACTTGCGGATAAAACGCTTTTCCAAGACACGATCTTGCAGCACGGCGAGCGCGCTCGGCGAAGGCGACACCGGAACGTGACGCTGCATCAGCTCAAGCGCCGTCGTCGGCACGTTCTCAAACTCGACCGTCACTGCGTCGCACCGCTCGGCCATGGCGTCAAGCGCCTCGACGTCGTCGTACCCTGCGCAGACGTGCTCGTGCGCAAGCTGTCCCGCGGGGCTTTGAGGGTCGGGGTCGAGCACCATGGTGCGGTACCCCATCGTGCGCGCGGCGGCGACGAACATCCGCCCCAACTGCCCGCCGCCGAAAACTCCCAGCTCGGCGGGCGGTAATATGATTTCACCCGGCACGTCGTTTCTCCTGCTGACGGAAAGACGGCAAGTTGAACCGACCGCGTCTCATGCAGGATTGTCCTCGTACGTGCTTACCGCAATTCTCATCACGCAAGAAACCCGCCCTGCTGATCGCACCCTGTGCACGCCGCCAAACTGATACGAAGTCAGTCGGGCAAAGAGATTCGTTCGACCGCCTCGCTCTGCTCCTTGCGGAACGCTTCCAGCTTGCGCCACAGCGCTTCCGAGTCGCCGGCCAGCATCGCGCACGCAAACAGGCCAGCGTTCGCGGCGCCCGCTTCGCCGACGGCAAACGTCGCGACCGGCACGCCTTTGGGCATCTGCACGATCGACAGCAAGGAATCCTGGCCCGACAAATACCGGCTCGGCACCGGCACGCCGAGCACGGGCACCGGCGTCATCGCCGCAAGCATCCCGGGCAGATGCGCCGCACCGCCGGCGCCGGCGATGATGCACTTCAGCCCGCGCTTATGTGCCTGCTTGGCGTATTCAGCCATTCGTTCGGGCGTGCGGTGCGCCGAAACAACCCGCTTTTCGTAAGCAATTCCGAAGCGTTCGAGCACGTCCGCCGAACACTTCATCACCGGCCAATCGCTGTCGCTGCCCATGACGACACCGACCAAGGGGGAGGAATTCATTGGTTATAAACGCCCGTGTTTGCTTGACGAAAGACGCAATCTTACACAAACCGGCGGAAAAACCCAATCGAGATGAAACGAAGACCCTCGCCGAACGCTACTGGTTTCTCAATTTGGTCGGGTCTCGAAAAAACCCCCAGAGTTTGCCCTCCAAATGTTTTCTTCGCCAAAAGAAATAATTCTGTTTTATGTTCCGCATAAACCTGTTCGCTTTAGCCGTAAACCTGTATAAAGGAAGCTTGCGTTTGTAAGCACGGGTCGTCGCAACGGGCACTTGCACACCGATGTTGCTGACTATCTTGTCCAACCGTTCTCCGATTACGTCGTCTGACATTGCATCCACTATGGAGCCTTTAAGGACCGGGGGAACATTGACGTACTGCTGATACAACTCATCGTCATTGTCCACTTCGATTACCCGGTCAACCACTTGGTCCAGATTGTCGTAATCATGGCAGTTGATAAAAGCTTCCGGGTTGAAATACTCGGCAATCCTCGGGCTGCCCCAATAAATCGGGACACTGTTCACCAACAGCGCTTCGAATATTTTCTCGGTCACGTAGTGCGAAGCGCTTTTGTTTTCAAATGCAATCGTGAATTTGTGCTGCTTTATGAAATTGAGCTTTGCTCTCGACCCGGGCCCGATCGGCGACATATTGTTGAACATTTTCCCGGGGCAATCCACTCTTTTGTAAGTCATCAGCTTCTTAACAATGTCCGCTCGTTGTTTGTTCCTCGGAAATCTATGAATGAAATTACAAAATCTGTTTTTAGGGTGTTCCCTGAGACGTCTTAATTCATCATCTTGAAGACCAACCCTGAACTTTTGGAAATAGGGATGATAACAAGAGTGAGAAAAGAAGAGCCATTGAAAGTTCCTAGCGTCGGTCTCGAAAAAAGAAAACGCATAATCAAAAAACCTAAAGTCCGGTTTTTCGTATTCATCCGTCAAAAACACCCTGAGACAGTCAACCCGGTCAAGACGCTTATCTATTGAGGGAGGAAAATAGGGATGAGCCTTATAGAACATTAAATCAGGAGGTGAGGAAAGATTTTCAATCCTAACGCATTCGACCTGATATTTCTTCATAAGTAATGGAACCAAAAATATACGTTCACAGGGCGAAGAACCAAAACCCACACACAATATTCGTAAGTTTCTCATATTCAAGCGGCACTGTCAGAAATTTTATGTGTGTGTAAGCCGTTTATCATAAAGAGGTCTTAAGGTGTTTCATGCAAATATCCGGACGGAACCTCTCGCCCTCAAAGCGTATTCCGAAAATACGCCCACGCAACTGAATGAACGGGTATGATGAAATTTATCTTTCATCCTGAACCTTTGATTGTAACACAAGACGCTGAAATGAAAAAATGCATCTCAAGTCTGCCGCTTCTGAAACAGGGGAAAGTCCGCGACGTCTATGCAGCGGACGACCGGCACGTCCTGATTGCCGCAAGCGATCGGCTGTCGGCTTTCGACGTGGTGCTTCCGGACGAGATTCCGGGCAAGGGGCGCGTGTTGACCGCGCTCAGCAACTTCTGGTTCGAAAAAACCGCAGGCGTCATCGACAACCATCTGAGCGACGTCTCCATAGACGAGATACTGCCGGCGGCGGAAATCACCGACGACTTGCGCGACCGCAGCGTCGTCGCAAAGCGGCTGACGCCGCTGCCTTTCGAGGCCATCGTGCGCGGTTATCTGATCGGTTCGGGCTGGAAAGATTACCGTGAGACCGGTGCGGTATGCGGCATCCGACTGCCCGCGGGACTGCAACTCGCACAGGCACTGCCCGAACCGCTGTTCACTCCCTCGACCAAAGCCGCCGTCGGCGAACACGACGCCAACGTGTCTTTTGAGCGGGTCGCCGGGCTGGTCGGCGAAAACCTCGCTGAGAAAGCACGACAAGCTTCGCTTGAGATCTATCGCGGCTGCACGGCTTACGCGCTTGAGCGCGGAATCATCATCGCCGACACCAAATTCGAGTTCGGCACCGACGACAAGGGTGAGCTGGTGCTGATCGACGAAGTGCTGACGCCTGATTCGTCGCGCTTCTGGCCACGTGAAAAATACCGCCCCGGCGTCTCACCGCCCAACTTCGACAAGCAATTCGTCCGTGACTACCTTGAAACGCTCGACTGGAACAAGCAGGCGCCGGGGCCCCGCCTGCCGCGGGAAATCATCGAGAAGACCGCGGAGAAATACCGCCAAGTCGAGAAAATGCTGCTTTCGGCGCCCGGATGAACCTTTCCTCTGCGCAAACCGCACGCGGTTTGTTCGTCACCGCAACCGACACCGGCGCAGGCAAAACCACCCTGCTGTGCCGGCTTATCCCTCCACTCGAGCAGGCGGGGTTGAAACTGCACGTTCGCAAGCCCGTCGAAAGCGGCTGCCCGGCCGAGAACGGCGAGCTGGTACCGCGCGACGCGACGGCGCTCGCAAACGCTTTGCGCGATACGCCGCCGGTCGAGCAGGTCTGCGCCTATCGCCTGCGACACGCCAGCTCACCGGCGCGCGCGGCACGGCTTGAAAACGTCGAGCTGACCGTCGCGAAACTGGTCGCCGCCTGCGCCGTCGAGCCGGCTGTCTCAGAGGATTTTCTGCTTGTCGAAGGCGCCGGAGGATTTTATTCGCCGATTGCACGCGACGGCCTGAACGCCGACCTTGCTCGTGCTCTCGGTCTCCCCTTGATGATCGTCGTCGCCGACCGCCTCGGCTG
>CAZKLI010000013.1:0-3977 GCA_964553575.1 uncultured Chromatiales bacterium | reverse complement strand
GGTATCCGCAGCCCGGCGCCGGCCCGCTTTGGCGGAACCTGAAACGCTGGTTTCAGAAACACTTCTAACAGAAGGAGGCAATCCCATGTTTAAAATCATCGAAAACGTCACTCAAAACGCAGTGATCAAGGTCGTCGGCGTCGGCGGCGGCGGCGGCAACGCGCTCGAGCACATGATCGCCAAGGGCATCGAGGGGGTCGAGTTCGTCGCGACCAACACCGACGCCCAGGCCTTGAAGAGGAGCAAGGCCGCGATCACCTTGCAGCTCGGTGAAAACGTCACCCACGGCCTCGGCGCCGGCGCCGACCCGGTGCTCGGACGTGAAGCCGCGGTCGAGGCGCGCGACAACATCCAGGCCGCGCTTTCCGGCGCCGACATGGTGTTCATCGCCGCGGGCATGGGCGGCGGCACCGGCACCGGCGCCGCGCCGGTGATTGCCGAAATCGCGAGTGAAATCGGCAGTCTGACCATGGCGGTCGTGACCAAGCCGTTTCCGTTCGAGCGCGACAAGCGCATGCAGGTCGCGGTCGCGGGCATCGAGGAGCTCAACAAGCACGTTGACTCGTTGATTACGATCCCCAACGGGAAGCTGATTACGGTGCTCGGCAAGGATCGTCCGATGGTCGAGGCGTTCAAGGAGGCCGACGACGTGTTGTTCAGCGCGGTGCAAGGCATCGCCGAATTAATCACCCGCGAAGGGCTGGTCAACCTCGACTTCGCCGACGTCAAGACCGTGATGTCGAAAACCGGCATGGCGATGATGGGCACCGGCAGCGCAAGCGGTGAACATCGCGCCTACGAGGCCGCCCAGGCGGCGATCAGCAATCCGCTGCTCGAGGACGTGGACTTGACCAACGCTTGCGGCGTTTTGGTCAATATCATGGCCGGCGGCGATTTGACGATGGGTGAGTTCGACGAGGTCGGCTCGTGCATGTCCGAGCTCGCGGGCCCGGACGCCACCGTCGTCATCGGCACGGTGATCGACGAGAACATGGGCGACACGATCCGGGTGACGTTGGTGGCGACCGGGCTCGGTGCGACCGCCGGCGTGGTTTCGATGATTCCGGAGATTTCGACGGGTGAACCGGTCGAGGTCCTGTCGCCGCCCGAACCGGCCCCGGAGCCCGACTACCTCGACTATGAGGCGCCGGCGGTGAAACGCCGTGCGGGTGACGGCGATACGGTCAGCCGCGACGCCGCGCCCGACGATGAGAAATACGAGGGTTACCTCGATATCCCGTCGTTTTTGCGCCACCAAGTTGATTGATCGCCGGAGGTGATATTGATAACTGTATGATCTTGCGTAAATTATGAGGATATGCCCCCGAGGCGCGCGGCAAGAGCACGGCAGGATTTTCGAGCGGTCTTGCTGCGTCGCGTTTGCATAAAAAGACGCTTGTGTTCTGTTAGAATGCGCCTCAATCCTGATGATTTACGAGTCAAGCCTCCGCCGCGTTGCACAAGTCAACGGGGCCGGCGCAGCGGGGCTGGTCATAAATTAGTCAAGCAGCCATGATACGGCAGAGAACCTTAAAGAACTCAATCCGTGCAGTCGGCGTAGGCTTGCATACCGGTGACAAGGTGCACATCGAGTTGCGCCCGGCGGCGGCCAACACCGGGGTGATATTCCGCCGCGTGGACCTCGCCGACCCGGTTGATATTCCGGCCAAGGCGGAGAACGTGGTCGACACCAGGCTGTCCACGACCCTCGGCAAGGACGGCGTAAGAATCTCCACGGTCGAGCATCTTCTGGCGGCGGTGTCGGGTCTCGGCATCGACAACATCTACATTGACGTCAACGCCGAGGAGATGCCGATCATGGACGGCAGCGCGGGTTCGTTCGTGTTCCTGTTGCAGTCCGCGGGAATCAAGGAACAGGACGTCGCGAAGAAACTCATCCGCATCAAGAAAACGGTCTCGGTCCGCAACGGTGACAAATGGGCGCGCTTCGTGCCGTACAAGGGCTTCAGGGTCGGTTTCTCGATCGATTTCGACCACCCCGTCTTCCGCGACCTCCCGAAGAAAATTTCCATCGACTTTTCAACGACCTCTTTCATCAAGGAGGTCAGCCGCGCGCGGACTTTCGGCTTCAAGGCCGATTATGAAAAACTGCTCGAAGCCAACCTCGCCCTCGGCGGCAGCTTGGAAAACGCAATCGTAATCGGCAGGCACCGCATACTCAACGAGGACGGCCTGCGATACGACGACGAATTCGTCAAGCACAAGATTCTCGACGTCATCGGCGACCTGTACCTGCTCGGCAACGGCTTGATCGGCGCCTTCGAAGGGCACAAGTCGGGGCATTCCCTGAACAACCGCCTGCTCAGGAAGTTGCTCAAGGACAAAGCGGCTTGGGAAGAGACGACCTTTGAAGAGGATGAAGAGCCCCTGCCCCTGGTTTTCACGCCGGTCGTCAAGGAACGTTATTGACGGAGGACCGATGCGCCGCCGTTTGCAAGGACGCCGCCGCTTCCCGCGGTTATTTCGGGGCGCCGGAAATCGGGAAACGCGACACGCGCACCGTCGCTTTCCTGAAGCGGCAGCCGAGTTCCGTTCCGAATTCCTCGTTCAGCTGCTTGACGATTTCCTGCTGCTGGTAATGAATCGGCGTCGTGAAAGCGGCGTTGTCGGTAATCAAGGTCAGGGATGAAACGTCGTAGCTTCCGACCCAGCAGTGCCCTGCAAGGTGCCGCGGCAGCCGGCTGCGCGCGCTTGCGGTCATGCGTTCAAGCAGCCGTGCGCGTTTCAGCAGGTTTTCGTCAATATTTGAACCGAGCTTTTTCATCGTTTGCGTCTCAGCTCGGGCAGTTTATACGAACCGGCGCGACGCGGGCCGCGATGCGCACGCGCAGATGCGTGCAAGCGCCGCTCGGACGGGGCAAGGAAGCCTGCGCGCGGTTTCAGCGCCGCTATCTGCGGTTTGCGGCGTCGCGTTCGACTTGGGCGTTTATCGGCGCGTCGGCCGCGGCGGGCGTCGTCCTTGCGATGGCCGCGGGTTATCTGGTCGGCGTCGAGTGGGCGCGCGAGACCATGCGCGTGCAGTGGCGGGCGGAGATCGACGAGCAGCAGCGCCGCCTTGCCGAGGACAGCGCCGCGTGGGACGCCGAGTTGGCGTTGCTCACGAGCAAGGTTGGCTTGTTCGAGGCGCGTTTGACGCGCCTTGACGTTCTCGGAGGTCAGTTGGTTGACCTTTACGGTCTCGACCCCGAGGAGTTCAATTTCGCCGAAGAGCCGGGTATCGGCGGCGCCGGCTTCGTTGCGGAGCACCCGGTCGGCGACTTGCGCGCGCCTTCGTTGCTGGGCCGGCTTCGCGAACGCGTCGAGGCGCGCGAGTTGCAGCTGGCGATCCTCAAGGAGGTCCTCGACAAGGGTGAACTTGCTCACGGCATGAAACCGGTGGGTTGGCCGGTTACCAAAGGGTGGTTATCTTCGAATTTCGGTTATCGCATCAGCCCGTTCACCGGCAACCGCGAGCGCCACGTCGGCGTTGACATCGCCGGTGTCGAGGGTACGCCGGTGTACGCGATTGCGAGCGGGGTTGTGACTTACGCCCGGCGGTTCAAGAACTACGGCAACACGGTCGAGATCGACCACGGCAACAATTACAGCACGCGCTACGCCCACAACCAGGTCAATCTCGTCGCCGCGGGGCAAACCGTCAAGCAAGGCGACGTGATTGCGCTGCTCGGCAACACCGGGCGTTCAACCGGGCCGCATCTGCACTTTGAAGTTCTTAAGAACGGTCGTCAAATCAATCCTCAAAAATACCTCCGCCTGCACTGAGGCTTTCCGGCAGGCGCCTTCATGATTCTCCGCCGACCGCCGGACGACGCGTGATTATGGCGGGATTCCTTAAAAAACTGCTGCCGAGCCGCAACGACCGGCTGCTCAGGCAATACGCAAGAACGGCCAGGGCGGTCAACGCGCTCGAGGGTGATTACCGCGCTTTGAGCGACGCGGAGCTGCGTGCCAAGACC
>CAZKLI010000012.1:0-1636 GCA_964553575.1 uncultured Chromatiales bacterium | reverse complement strand
ACGGTCAAACGCCTCGAAGCGAGGGTCAATCACGACGTCAAGGCGGTCGAGTATTACTTGAGGGGAAAGTTCAAGGAAAATCCGGAACTTTCTGAAATAACTCACTTTCTGCATTTTGCCTTGACGTCCGAAGACGTGAACAATCTTGCTTGGGGGCTGATTCTCAAGCAGGCGCGCGACGACCTCGTCGTGCCGCGTCTGCAAGCGTTGCACGAGCGGCTTGCACAGACCGCCGAGGACTATGCCGACGTGCCGCTGCTGGCGCGCACCCACGGCCAACCGGCGTCGCCGACAACCGTCGGCAAAGAGTTCGCAAACTTCGCGCACCGCTTGCACGGACAACTTCGCACTTTCGCCGCGGTCGAGATTCCGGGCAAGTTCAGCGGCGCGGTGGGCAATTTCAACGCCCACCACGCAGCCTACCCCGACCTCGACTGGCCGGGCTTGGTCGAGCGGTTCGTCTCGTCGCTGGGGCTCGGCTATGCACCCTGCACCACGCAGATCGAACCCCACGACCGTCTCGCCGAACTGCTCGACGCACTTGCGCGCGTCAACCGCATCCTGCTGGATTTTTGCCGCGACGTCTGGGGATACGTCGCACTCGGACACTTCGTGCAAAAAATGAACAAAGACGAAGTCGGCTCCTCGACGATGCCGCACAAGGTCAACCCGATCGACTTCGAGAACGCCGAAGGCAACTTCGGCTTGTCAACAGCCGTTGCGCGGCATCTGTCGTCGAAGCTGCCGGTGTCGCGCTGGCAACGCGACTTGTCGGACTCGACCGCGCTGCGTTCCCTCGGCACGGTGTTCGCTCACTTCCTGATTGCGCTCGACTCGCTCGAACGCGGCCTCGGCAAGATCGAGGTCGCACCGGATTCGCCCGCCGAAGAACTCAACGCGCATTGGGAGGTGCTCGGCGAAGCCTTGCAGACCGCGTTGCGCAAGCACGGCGTCGCCGACGCCTACGAACGTCTCAAGGAAAGCACCCGAGGCAAGCGTATCGAAGCCGGGGACTGGCGCAAGATCATCGCCTCCTCCCCCTTGCCCGAAGACGAGAAGCAACGCCTGTCGAAACTCACCCCGGCGACTTACACCGGCCTGGCTCAGCGTCTGGCGCGGCGCTGAATCCACGGCTCAAGCCCCGGCGGCAGGAAGACGCCGCCCGCTCTTTCAAGCTGATACGCAGGCGTATTACTCCAGCGCGCCTTCCAAGAACACCCTGATCCTCAACTGGGCGCCTTGCGTCAGCCCCGGCACTCTCAAAGTCGCCGGAGTAACCCGCGCGTTGCGCAGCGCCGTTGCAGCCGAAGCCGTTAAGGTTTGCGACCTCGCCGCCTCTGGCTTCAGGCTGACACCGATAACCTCGCTTGTGTCTCTCATGGTCAGCGTCACCATGCTCGAATCAACGTTGAGAAACTCGCTCGGCTCCAACCTCACCTCGACGCTTTCACCCGCATCCAGAACGCTTCCCCCAAGTTCCAGCGTCAGCGTCACATCTACGGTTGAACCGATCGCCGGCGCTTCATCCAGAGACGGCGGGTCAAACGACAGCATGAACAAGCGCTCAACCCGCACCGGCAGCGTCGCATCCTCTTCGAGACGCACGCCTGAAGCCGCGGTCACGGTCAGGGTGCCC
>CAZKLI010000011.1:0-3167 GCA_964553575.1 uncultured Chromatiales bacterium | reverse complement strand
CAAGTTCGAGAACATGGGCGCCCAGATGCTGAAGGAAGTCGCGTCGCAGACTTCGGACGTGGCCGGCGACGGCACGACGACCGCGACGGTGCTGGCTCAAGGCATCATCCGCGAAGGCATGAAAGCCGTCGCCTCGGGCATGAATCCGATGGATCTCAAGCGCGGCATCGACTTGGCGGCGACCAGGGCGGTTGACGTGCTGCAGAACATGTCCAAGCCCTGCGCCGACGGCAAATCTATCGCCCAAGTCGGCAGCATCTCGGCCAACTCGGATTCGTCGATCGGCGAAATCATCGCCGAAGCGATGGACAAGGTCGGCAAAGAAGGCGTCATCACGGTTGAGGACGGCACCGGTCTCGAGAACGAACTCGACGTTGTCGAAGGGATGCAGTTCGACAGAGGTTATTTGTCGCCTTACTTCATCAACAACCAAGACAACATGAGCGCCGAGCTCGAGAGCCCCTACATCCTGCTTCACGACAAGAAGATCTCCAACATCCGCGATCTTCTGCCGTTGCTTGAAGCCGTGGCCAAGTCCGGCAAGCCGTTGCTGATCGTGGCCGAAGACGTCGAGGGTGAAGCCCTGGCGACGTTGGTGGTGAACACGATTCGCGGCATCGTCAAAGTGTCCGCGGTCAAGGCGCCCGGATTCGGCGACCGCCGCAAAGCCATGCTCGAGGACATCGCGATCCTCACCGGCGGCACGGTGATTTCCGAGGAAGTCGGTTTGTCCCTGGAAAAATGCTCGCTCGACGATCTCGGCACCGCCAAGCGCGTGGCGGTCTCGAAAGAGAACACCACGATCGTTGACGGCGGCGGGAAGACCGACGCGATCAAGGGCCGAATCGAACAGATTCGCGCGCAGATCGAGGAAGCTACCTCCGACTACGACAAGGAAAAGCTCCAAGAGCGCATGGCCAAGCTCGCGGGCGGCGTCGGCGTAATCAAGGTCGGGGCCGCGACCGAAGTCGAGATGAAGGAGAAGAAAGCGCGCGTCGAAGACGCGTTGCACGCGACCCGCGCCGCGGTCGAGGAAGGCGTCGTACCGGGCGGCGGCACCGCGCTGATTCGCGCGATTGAAGGCATCGCCGACCTCAAAAGCGACATCCACGACCAAAACGTCGGCATCAACATCCTGCGCCGCGCGATGGAAGATCCTTTCCGTCAGATCGTCGCGAACGCCGGGGAAGAAGCCTCGGTCATTCTCGGCGGGACCAGAGGCAAGGACACCAACCACGGCTACAACGCCGCGACCGGCGAGTTCGGGGACATGATCCAGATGGGCATCATCGACCCGACTAAGGTGACACGCACCGCGTTGCAAAACGCGTGCTCGGTGGCGGGCCTGATGGTCACCACCGAGGCGATGGTCGCCGAGTTGCCGAAAGACCCGGAACCACCGATGACGGGCGGCGACGGCGGCATGGGGGGCATGGGCGGCATGATGTAACCGCTTGTCCGTAACGTTGCAGAGAAAGCCCCGCTGACGCGGGGCTTTCTTTTTGGCATTCCGTTGTGCAGAAACGCGCTATGGTTGTATCGGCGGCGCCAACCGCACACAGCCCCCGGTGCTTTCTTCAGTCGTCGAGGTCGCGGCCGCGAAACTCACCCTCGATGACGCCGGAACGCCTTTGATCTCGCCTGTCCCAACTGAACCCGAGCCCGGGAAACGCCGCACGCCTGACAATGTAATGCACGATCCAAAGGCGGGTCGTTCGCAACAAACACAAAAAACCCACGGCGTCGGTGAAAAAGCCCGGTGTCAGCAGCAAAGCGCCGCCGATCAGCAAGATTACGCCTTCAAGCAATTCAAAGGCGGGAGGTTCGCCGCGCGCCGCGGTATTGCGAAATCTCACCAGCGTGTTCATCCCTTGCACCCGCAACATGCCGACGCCGACGGCCGCGGTCAGCACCACCGCAAGCACGGTCGGCGCCGCGCCGATTAGCCCCCCGACCTTGATGAAAAGATAAATCTCCAGCAGGGGTATCCCGATGAACAGCAGAAAAAACCTCATAGCCCGCTCAAATAAGACCGATTGCCCTGGTCAGGGGTGCGAATGGTACACAGCATACTGCACGGGAGAAACTTCCGGCAAGCGGAGATTCGAACGGCGCAGGTCCCGCGACACCGCAACAGACGTCGCCGACGGCGGCATAGACGCTGCGTTGAATGCTCGACTTACGGGAGCAGGCCGCCCCGGGCAC
This sequence comes from uncultured Chromatiales bacterium, assembly GCA_964553575.1. Classification (GTDB taxonomy): domain Bacteria; phylum Pseudomonadota; class Gammaproteobacteria; order Poriferisulfidales; family Oxydemutatoraceae; genus CAYFZO01. Next base: position 962 of record CAZKLI010000011.1, on the reverse strand, counting down.
AAACCGCTGGCTCGCAAGCTAAAATCCGAGTCGCACGGGTTTCGCCGCACAGTAACAAACGTGTGGTCGGCTGAGAACGACTCGGCTCGAGCGTAAATCTACCGGCCCGTAAACGGAAGTCTGAACGGCGCGAGGCCAATGACGCCGTAATCAACTTATGCCAGCAGCAGCGGCGCCGATTGATTAATTGCTGAAACAAATCAATCTCGGCGCAAATCATCAACACCCTCTAGAATCGGCCGCCTTGACCTTCTTAAGGCATCCCCGCCTATTCCAATGCACCTTCGAGAAACAGCCTGAGCCTCAGCCTCACACCGCTCGAAGTCCCCACCCCGCTGACCGCACTCGGAGACTCCGAAACGACCATTAAACCTGAATAGCTGCCGTCATCTCCCTTGAGAATAGGCATCCCCAAAGTTAACTTAAAATCCTCGCTGGGGTCACGAGTGATTATAATCTCGGCATTGCTTTCGATGCTGCCTGTCGGAATGGTCAACGAGTTGGTCGACAACATTGCGCCGCTCGCTGAAAGATTCACCGTAATCTGCCGCGGCGCACCCTCACGTAGCACCAACTTGACCTTTGCACTGGTGAATTCTTTCGGCAACGGCGAAGGCTCGAATTCCGTCCTTACCGTGAGCGTGAAAGGCGAACCCGGATTCTCGCGCAGATCCACCCCCGTCAAACCGGTCAGCCCCGAAAAGACGCCCGCCGGCAGCTCACCCAGTTGGTTGCCGGCCAAGTTCAACGTCCGCAGACCATCGAGCATCGCAAAATCATCCGCCTGCAATGACGTTATCCCGGCGGCGCTCAAGTCCAACTCAGCGACGGCCCTCAGCGCCGATGCAAGCACCGCCTCGCAGGCGTCGCCCGAGGTCGCCGCCAGAATCGCAGCTCGGACCGCTTCCGTCCTCGCGCAGACGTCTATGGTCGCTTCCTCGACCGGCGGACCCGCGACAATC
>CAZKLI010000010.1:0-12157 GCA_964553575.1 uncultured Chromatiales bacterium | reverse complement strand
TCGACGTGCTCGACACTTTGCCGCCGAGACATTTTTCCGCGGGCGTCGCCGAAATCATCAAATACGGCATGATTTTCGACGCCGATTTTTTCGGCTGGCTCGAAGACAACGTGGATTCGCTGATGGCGCTCGACGCCGATGCACTGACCCGCGCCATTTCCCGCTCGTGCGAAATCAAGGCTCAAGTCGTCGCAAAGGACGAGCGCGAGAGCAGCGGTTATCGGATGCTCCTGAACCTCGGACACACGTTCGGGCACGCCATCGAGACCGCCGCGGGCTACGGGCGCTGGTTGCACGGTGAGGCGGTCGGTTGCGGCCTGCTGCTCGCCGCCTCCCTGTCGCGCGACCTCGGATACGTGGGAAACGAAGAAGTCGGCAGGGTGGCTTCGCTGCTTGAACGCGCCAAGCTGCCGGGCAAGATGCCGCCGGAAATCGAAGTGAACGATTTGCTCGACCTCATGGCGCGCGACAAGAAAAATCTCGACGGCGAATACCGTCTGGTGTTGCTGAAAGAAATCGGCGACGCGTTCGTCAGCAGCGACGTTTCCAGAGAACGAGTCTCGAAGTTTCTCAACGCCTTTCACCGTTCCTGACGCCGTCGCAAACGCGGCGCGGAGATTCTTGCAAAGGCTCTTGCAAAGCCCCTTCAAAGCCCCTTGCAAAACTCTTGGGCTTACGGGCTGCGTGCTATAATTTCGCCCCTTTTTTACGCCGTAAAACCATAGACGTACACATACAAACAACGATGACGCGCAAACCCGCTAAAAGAGGCCTCTACCTGCCCGCTTTCGAGAAAGACAGCTGCGGTTTCGGATTGATCGCCGATATGGACGGGCGCGCCAACCACCGGTTGGTGACGACCGCAATCAAATCGCTCGAACGCCTGACCCACCGGGGCGCAATCGCCGCGGACGGCAAGACCGGCGACGGTTGCGGCCTGCTGCTCAAGATGCCCGTGGACTACATGCGGGCGAAAGCCGAAGAAGCGAAGATAAAGACCGGCAAGCTGTTCGCCGTCGGCACGGTATTTCTCAACCGGGAGGCGGCGCACGCCGAAGCAAGCAAGGCGGCGCTGGCGGGCGCTTTGCAGAAACAGGGGCTGCAACCCGCGGGCTGGCGCAAAGTGCCGGTCAACCCGCAAGCCTGCGGCGAGGAAGCCCTGAGCTCGATGCCGCAAGTCGAGCAGCTGTTCGTCAACGCCGGCAAGGACGACGTCGCGGCTTTCGAACGCGCTCTGTTCATCGCTCGACGGCGGGCGGAAATGGAAATCGCGAAAAGCGACGACGCGTTTTACGTCACCGGCCTGTCGTCGCGCACCGTTACTTACAAAGGCCTGGTGATGCCCGAGAACCTGCCCGTCTTTTATGAGGACTTGAACGACGAACGGCTCGAAACATCGATATGCGTTTTTCACCAGAGGTTCTCGACAAACACCTGGCCGCAGTGGCAACTCGCGCAGCCGTTCCGGTTTCTCGCTCACAACGGCGAAATCAACACCGTCCAGGGCAACCGCAACTGGGCCAACGCGCGCGCCCATCAGTTCAAGACCCCGGAACTGCCCGATCTAAGCGAACTCTCCCCCCTGGTCTCGATGGAAGGCTCCGACTCGTGCAGCTTGGACAACATGCTTGAAGTGCTGCTCGCCGGCGGGATGGACGTTTTCCGCGCGATGCGCTTGCTGATTCCGCCCGCGTGGCAGAACGTCCAGCATTTCGACCCCAAACTGCGCGGTTTCTACCGCTATCACTCGATGTCCATGGAGCCGTGGGACGGCCCCGCCGGGATTGTCCTGACCGACGGCCGTTACGCCGCGTGCATCCTCGACCGCAACGGGCTGCGCCCCGCGCGTTACGTCATCACCAAAGACCGTTGCATGACGCTCGCCTCGGAAATCGGCGTCCACGACTACCGCCCCGACCAGGTGGCGGCGAAAGGAAGGCTGAAACCGGGCGAGATGCTGGCGGTTGACACCGAGACCGGCGAGCTGCTGTTACCGGCGGCGATAGACGAGCGGCTTAAAAAACGCCACCCCTACTGTAAATGGCTTGAAGCCGGCACGCGGAAAATAACGACGCCGGGAGGGGCGCCGCTCTCCTCTCCGGCGCCGCCGAAAGACAAGCTGGCGGTTCACGAAAAAATATTCGGCGTCACTTTCGAGGAAAAAGACCAAGTGATTCGCGTCCTCGCCGAAGCCGGCCAGGAGGCCGTCGGTTCGATGGGGGACGACACGCCGCTGCCGGTGATGTCGCAGGAAACCCGTTTGCTTGCCGACAACTTCCGCCAGCAGTTCGCCCAAGTAACGAACCCGCCGATAGACCCCCTGCGCGAACAAATCGTCATGTCGCTGGAAACCTGCATCGGCCGTGAACGCTCGCCGTTCGAAGAAAAGGCGGAGAACGCGAAACGCATCGTGCTCGACTCGCCGGTCTTGTCGGAGTACAAGTTTCAGGCCCTCCTCAAGCAGGACGACCCGGACTACAAGCACCGGCTGTTCGACCTCAATATTCCGACCGACGTCGCCTTGAAGACCGGGATAGAGACGCTGTGCGACGAAGTAACCGCCGCCGTAAAAGACGACAACGTCGCCTTGATCGTGCTGTCGGATAAAGACGTCGCACGCAACAAAGCGCCGATCCACGCATTGCTCGCCTGCGGCGCGGTGCATCACCGCCTGATAAAAGAAAAGCTCAGGTGTCGCGTCAACGTCATCGTTGCGACCGGCGTTGCGCGCGACCCGCATCAATTCGCAACCCTGATCGGTTACGGCGCAACCGCGGTTTTTCCGTATCTCGCGTACCAGGTGCTCGCCGACGTGCACCGCGCCGGAGAAGCCGGCGGCGACGCCGGCCCCTCGGACCTCGCCAAAAATTACCGCAGAGGAATCAACAAGGGGCTGTACAAGATCATGTCGAAGATGGGGATTTCAACGATCACGAGTTACCGGGGGGCGCAGTTGTTCGAGATTGTCGGCTTGCACGAGGAAGTGGTCGAGCTGTGCTTCCCGGGCACCGTCAGCCGGATTCAGGGCGCACGTTTCACCCAGCTGCACGACGACCAGCTGCGCCTTGCCTGGCGCGCGTGGAATCCCAGAAGGCCCCCGCAACAAGGCGGGCTGCTCAAATACGTGCACGGCGGCGAATATCACGCGTACAACCCGGACGTCGTCAAAAACCTGCACCAAGCGGTGCAAAGCGGCGACTACGCCGACTACAAAGCGTTTGCCGACCACGTCAACAACCGACCGCCGACCGTGCTGCGCGACCTGCTGAAACCAAAGGAAGCGCAAACCCCGATTCCGCTTGAAGAAGTCGAGGCAATCGAGGACATTCTGCCGCGCTTCGATTCGGCCGGGATGTCCCTCGGCGCTTTGTCGCCGAACGCGCATGAAACGCTGGCACAAGCGATGAACGCCGTCGGCGCGCGCTCGAACTCCGGCGAAGGCGGTGAAGACCCCGCGCGTTACGGCACCGACAAGTCGTCGAAGATCAAGCAGATCGCGTCGGGCAGGTTCGGTGTCACACCCCACTACCTGGTCAACGCCGAAGTCCTGCAAATCAAGATCGCACAAGGCGCGAAACCCGGCGAAGGCGGCCAGCTGCCCGGACACAAGGTCAACGCGATGATCGCGAAGCTGCGCTACTCCAACGAAGGCATCGCCCTGATATCGCCGCCGCCTCACCACGACATTTACTCGATCGAGGATCTCGCGCAACTGATATTCGACCTGAAGCAGGTCAACCCCGACGCCCTGGTGTCGGTGAAGCTGGTCGCCGAAGCCGGCGTCGGCACCATCGCCGCCGGCGTGGCGAAAGCGTACGCCGACCTGATCACCATCTCCGGCTACGACGGCGGCACCGGCGCCAGCCCGCTGACCAGCATCAAATACGCCGGCGCGCCGTGGGAGCTGGGCCTCAGCGAAACCAACCTGGTGCTGCGCGAGAACGGCTTGCGCCACAGAGTCCGCCTGCAAACCGACGGGGGGCTGAAAACCGGCCTCGACGTCGTCAAGGCGGCAATCCTGGGCGCCGAAAGCTTCGGCTTCGGCACCGCGCCGATGATTGCGATGGGGTGCAAATATCTGCGCATCTGCCACCTGAACAACTGCGCGACCGGCGTCGCGACCCAGAACCACGAACTGAGGATGCGCCATTTCATCGGCGAGAAAGAAATGGTGATGAATTACTTCAAGTTCGTCGCGATGGAAACGCGCGATTGGATGGCGAAACTCGGCGTCAGAAAACTCGAAGACCTGATCGGGCGCACTTCCTTCCTTGAAATCGCCGGCGGCGACACGCAAAAGCAACGCGCCTTGGACCTGGCCCCGATTCTGGCGCGCGCCGACGTCTCCGAAGACGCGCCGAGGTTCTGCACGCAGAGCAGGAACGCGCCGTTCGACAAAGCCGAGCTGGCCGAAAAGATGGTCGCCGACGCGATCGACGCGATCAAGGGCAAGCGCGGCGGTGATTTCCGCTACGCCGTCAATAACACCAACCGCTCAATCGGCGCGCGCCTGTCCGGTGAAATCGCCAAACGCCACGGCAACTACGGCATGAAAGACGCGCCGATTACGATCAACTTCACCGGCACCGCCGGACAAAGCTTCGGCGCGTGGAACGCCGGCGGCCTCAACTTGCACCTCGAGGGAGACGTCAACGACTACGCCGGCAAGAGCATGGCCGGCGGAGAAATCATCCTCCGCCCGCCGCGGGAAACGGCCGGCGGCGGCGACAATATGGTCATCGCGGGCAACACCTGCCTTTACGGCGCGACCGGCGGGAAGTTCTTCGCCGCGGGCGTCGTCGGCGAGCGTTTCGCCGTCAGGAACTCGGGCGCAATCGCGATGGTCGAAGGCGTCGGCGATCACGGTTGCGAATACATGACCGGCGGCGCGGTCGTGGTGCTCGGAGAAACGGGGCTGAACTTCGGCGCCGGCATGACCGGGGGGTTCGCGTTGGTCATGGACGAAAACAACCGTTTCAACGACCGTTGCAACCACGGCCTCATAGACCTCAGGCGCATCGACACCGAAGACACCGAACAACAGCGCGAATACCTGCTCGCATTGCTCGCCGAATACACGGACAAAACCGGCAGCGGACGGGGAAGAAAAATTCTCGATGACTTCTCCGCTTACCTGCCGCTGTTTCACTTGGTCAAACCGAAGGCCGTCGAACTCGAAACCTTGATACGCGGCTTGCACAAGGCCGCGTGACGAAGCGACAGATGGCCGGCAGAATCCCCTCCCACTTCATAGACGAGCTGCTGGCCAACAGCGACGTCGTGGAAGTCATCGGCCGCTTCGTGCAGTTGCAGAAAAAAGGCCGGGAATACATGGCCTGCTGCCCGTTCCACGAAGAAAAGACGCCGTCGTTCTCGGTCAATCCTCAAAAACAATTTTATTACTGCTTCGGCTGCGGGGCGGGCGGAACCGCGGTCAAGTTCCTGATGGAGTACCGCAAGATGGACTTCGTCGAAGCGATCGAGACGCTCGCGCAATTCGCCGGAGTCGAAGTGCCGCGGGAAGCCGGCGGGCCCGCGGTCAGCAAGCACCGCAAGCAGATACTTTCGGCGCTCGCCAAAACGTCCGAGTTTTACCGCACCAAACTCGCGGCGACCCCCGCGGCGGGCGAATACCTGGCGCAGCGGGGCATCGACAAGAACACGGCGGCGGCTTTCGGCTTGGGCTACGCCCCCGCGGGCTTCGACAATCTGAAACGCCTCTTCGCGGGCGTCTGCGACGAGCAACTGCTGCTCAAAGCGGGCTTGCTCGGGAGAAAAGACGAGACCGGACGCACCTACGACAAGTTTCGCAACCGCCTGATGTTCCCGATCCGGGACAAGCAAGGGCACACCGTCGCTTTCGGCGGTCGCGTCCTGAAAAGCGAAGATCAACCGAAATACCTAAACTCGCCGGAAACCGAAGTCTTTCACAAACGCCGCACGCTTTACGGCGCGTACGAAATAAGGGAAGTCCGCAAACTCGACGAGGTCATCGTCGTCGAAGGGTACATGGACGTCGTCTCGCTCTTCGCTCACGGCGTCGCAAACGCGGTGGCGACGCTCGGAACCGCCGTCACAGGCGAGCACCTCCAGCAGCTTTTCCGCTTATGCGACAAACTGGTCTTTTGTTTCGACGGAGATCTCGCGGGGCGCAAAGCCGCCGCGCTCGCGATGAGACAGGCGCTGCCCCTTTTTCACGACGGGCGAACCGTTCGCTTCATGTTCCTTCCCGAAGGCGAAGATCCCGACAGTTTCATCAGAGCCCGCGGCAAAGAAGCGATGCAAAAAGCCGCCGAGGAAGCGGCGCCTCTGTCGGTCTTCATGTTCGAGCATTTGAGCGAGGCGCTCGACTTGTCGCTGCCCGAAGGGCGGGCGGCGTTCGCCGAACGCGCGCGCCCGCTGATCGCCGAAATTCCGCGCGGGACTTTCCGCGATCTGGTCGCCCAGGAACTCGCGGGCAAAGCGGGCGTCGAAACCGAGCATCTGTCCTCGTCTTCCCCGCAAGCGCAAAAGCTTTGGCAAAAGCCGCGGCCGCTGCAGACGACCGGCGGGCGCAAGAACCACTACTCGGCGATGCGCGTTGCGGTGGCCCTGCTCCTGTCCGACCCCTCGCTTGCCGAACTGGCCCTGCCTCACGATGAAGTCCGCAAGATAAAACGCCCCGGCGCCAAGCTGCTCGCCGACATGCTCGCCCGGATCGAACAAAATCCCAAGATGACTTCCGCCGCTCTGCTCGAGCATTACCACGGCAGCGAGTACGAACAAACCCTGATCGGCTTGCTCAGCGGGCCGCTGACGACGAGCTCAACGACCGAATTCCAGCAGGCAATGGAACACCTGCACAAGGTGCCCGAAGACCAGGAACTTCAGAACTTGATCGAAAAATCAAGAACCCAAGCCCTGAGCGAAAAAGAAAAAAGCGAACTGCAAGGGTATCTGAGCCGGCGAATCCAAGCCCGATGACGCCTTTGCACGATAAACTTCGACCAAGCGCGGCTTGCCGGCGCCAACCCTAGACACAAACCACCCAAAAGGAAAACAACATGGAACGTACATTGTTGCTCGCCGCAATCGCGGTTTTCACACTCACTTCCACCGCGGTCGCGGGCACGCTCGATAACGTGAAATCGCGCGGGACGCTGCGTTGCGGCGTGAACAGCGACGTGTCGGGTTTCTCCGCGCTCGACGACAAAGGCAAGATGCGCGGAATCGACGCCGACGTCTGCTACGCCGTTGCCGCGGCGGTGCTCGGTCAAGCCGACAAGGTTCAATTCATCCCGCTGACCGCGAAAGAACGTTTCTCCGCGCTTTCCAACGGCGAAGTGGACGTGCTGAGCCGCAACACGACGCACACCCTGCACCGCGACGTCACGCTCGGCATTCACTTCACCTACTACAACTTCATAGACGGCCAGGGATTCATGGTCAGGAAAAACCTCGGCGTCAAAAGCGCCGACGAACTCGACGGCGCGCGAATCTGCGTCCAAGCCGGCACCACCACCGAACTCAACCTCGCCGACTATTTCCGAACCCGCGGAATGAAGTTCACGCCCAAGGGCTACGACACCGCGGTGCAGACCCGTGAAGGTTATGAAGGCGGCGCCTGCGACGCACTGACGTCGGACAAGTCGCAACTGGCGGCGTTTCGCAGCGAGATCAAAAATCCGCACGACTCGGTCATCCTGCCGGAAACCATTTCCAAGGAACCGCTCGGCCCCGCGGTGCGCCAGGGCGACGACGTGTGGTTCAATCTCGTCAAGTGGGTGCTTTTCGCGCTGATCAACGCCGAGGAGCTCGGCGTGACTTCCAAGAACGCCGCGCAGATGATCAAAAGCGACGACCCCCGCGTCAAACGCCTGCTCGGAACCGAAGGCGAGATGTGCGCCAACGTCCACAAGTCGCTGCCCGCCGGCTGTTTCTACAACGCGATCTCTCAGATCGGCAACTACGGCGAAATCTACGAAGCGAACGTCGGCGAAAAGACGCCGCTCGGCTTGCGCCGCACCGGCAGCGTCAACGACCTTTGGACCCGCGGCGGCCTGATTTACGCTCCGCCGGTTCGCTGACGCAGCGCCGGGCGGGGCGTGCCCTCACCTGACGGCTCATGCAGATTACGCCGCACCGGCAACGCCAACGACTTTCGGGCCCGCGGCGGCTTGACCTACGCGCCGCCGGTTCGCTGACGCGGCGCCGGGCGGGGCGTGCCCGCAACTGACGGCTCATGCAGATTACGCCGCACTTGCAACGCCAACGACTTTCGGGTCCGCGACGGCCTGATTTACGCGCCGCCGGTTCGCTGACGCGGCGCCGGGCGGGGCGTGCCCGCACCTGACGGCTCATGCAGACACCGCCGGACTCACCCTCCTTCAAGACCGCGCGAGTCCCGTGGCGGCACAACCCGAAAGCACGCGCGCTGTTCTTTCAGGTCGCGATTGTCACTGCAATCGGTTGGGCGATTTACACGCTGTTGTCGAACGCCGCCGAAAACATGGCGGCGCGCGGCAAGCTGATTTCGTTTTCTTTCTTCGACGAAGTCGCACCTTTCGGCGTCGGTTTCTCCCCCCTCTGGGATTTCCAGCTCGGGCAAAGCAACTATTGGGAAGTTTTCGTCATCGCGATCCAGAACACGATCTTGGTGAGCGTCGCAGGCATCGTCACCGCGACAATCCTCGGCTTCATCCTAGGCGTCGCCAGACTGTCTCCGAACTGGATCGTCTCGAAACTCGCCTCGCTGTACATCGAAGTCTTCCGCAACGTGCCGTTGCTGCTGCAGATCTTCTTCTGGTACGTCGCGGTGTTCCTGCCGACGTTGCCGCCGCCGCGACAGAGCTGGACATTGGGTGCAGCGTTCGTGCTGAACAAGGAGGGCGCTTATTTGCCGCGTCTGCTGGTCGAGTCGCCCGGCGGCTTGCTCGCCTACGGCCTGATACTGGCCGGCACGATCGCCGGCGTCGTCGCGTTGCTGCGCTGGGCGCGGCGGCGGCGGGAAAAAACCGGACGACGGTTTCCGCTCGCGTGGGCGGCGATCGCGGTCGCCGCGATCGCGACGGTCGGCTATTTCGCCTCGGGCTCACCGCTCGCGCTTGAATACCCCGAGCTGCAAAGGTTCACCTACGAAGGCGGCGTCAACCTGAGCACGTCCTTCGCGGTGATGTGGATCGCGCTTTCGACCTACACCGCGGCGTTCATCGGGGAAAACGTGCGCGGCGGCATCCTCGCGGTCTCGCACGGGCAAACCGAAGCCGCCGGTGCGCTGGGACTCGGCCGCGGCGCGACCCTGCGCCTCGTCGTCATCCCGCAAGCGATGCGCGTCATCATCCCGCCGACGATCTCCCAGTACCTGAACCTGACGAAAAACTCCTCGCTTGCGATTGCGGTCGCCTATGAGGAACTTTCGGCGTTGTGGATGGGCATCGCCCTCAACCAGACCGGCCAGGAAATCCTGATCATCGCAACCGCGATGGCGGTCTATCTGTCGCTGTCGTTGCTGACCTCGGCGTTTCTGAATTGGTACAACAAACGCACAAAACCGGCGGAACGATGACAAGCGTCTCTCGCGTCAACCATTGTCGAACTCAGGCCGAACTCAGGCCGAACGTCGAAACGAACGCTGGTACGAGCCGTGAACGCGACGCCGCTTAAGTTCGAGCTGAAACCCGACCTGCCGCCACCGCGCGCAACGACCGGCGTGCTCGGGTGGATGCGGGCGAACTTGTTCTCCTCGGCGTTCAACACTGCATTGACCCTGATCGCCGCGTGGGTCCTGTGGAAGATCATCCCGCCGCTGTTCGACTGGCTGCTCTTCAACGCAACGATTGGAGGCGGCGAGCGCACCGCTTGCGAGATGCAATCGGCTTCGGGCGACACGGTCGATCGCCCGGGGGCGTGCTGGACTTTCATCAAGGTCCGCTTCCTGCAAATCATGTTCGGCCTTTTTTACGGCGCAAACCCCGACCAAGTCTGGCGGCCGGTGCTGACGTTCGCTTTGTTCACCGCGCAAATCGGGCTGCTGCTCGCACCCGGCCTGCGCTTCAAACCGCAGCTCGGCGCGTTCACCGTGCTCGTCTTCCCGTTCGTCGGCTACGCGTTGCTGCACGGCGAATGGCTGGGTCTGCCGGTCGCCGACACCAGCAGCTGGGGCGGCTTCATGCTGACCCTGGTGCTCGCCACAATCGGCATCGCCGGGGCGTTGCCGCTCGGCATCCTGCTTGCGCTCGGACGCGCCTCCGACTTGCCGCTGATACGCGCCGTGTGCATCGTGTTCATCGAATCGATCCGGGGCGTGCCGCTGATTACGCTGCTGTTCATGGCGTCCAACATGCTGCCGCTGTTCTTCCCCGCCGAAGTGAGCTTCGATAAAGTCGCGCGCGCGCTGATCGCGATCACGCTGTTTCAGTCGGCCTACACCGCCGAGGCCATACGCGGCGGGCTGCAGGCGATATCGAAAGGGCAACACGAAGCCGCCGACGCGGCGGGACTGGGCTACTGGAGGAAAACCGCGCTGATCATCCTGCCGCAAGCCCTGAAGATCGCCATCCCGGGGATAGTCAACACCTTCATCGCGTTGTTCAAGGACACCACGCTGGTCGGCATCATCGGCTTGTTCGACCTGCTCGGCATCTCGCAAGCGGCGGCGCGTTCGACCGAATGGAAAGGTTATGATTTCGAGGGCTACGTCTTCGCCGCGCTGCTCTACTTCATGTTCTGCTACGGCATGTCGCGCTACAGCCAATCGCTCGAACACAAACTGGGAACCGGAAAAACATGATCAGGACGTGCAAACCATGACCGACGACAATCCCATCATACAGATGCACGGCGTCAATAAATGGTACGGCAAGTTTCACGTGCTCAAGGACGTGGACTTGGAAGTCGCCGCGGGCGAACGCATCGTGATATGCGGCCCTTCGGGCAGCGGCAAATCAACTTTGATCCGCTGCCTCAACCACCTCGAACGCCACCAGCAAGGCCGGATCGTCGTGGACGGCGTCGAACTCACCGACGACGTCAAGAAGATCGAGGAAATCCGCAGGGAAGTCGGCATGGTGTTTCAGAGCTTCAACCTGTTCCCGCACCTGACGGTGCTGCAGAACCTGACGCTGGCGCCGGTCTGGGTGCGCAAAACGCCGAAAAAAGAAGCCGAAGAGACCGCGATGCACTACTTGAAGCGCGTCAAGATTCCCGAGCAAGCCCATAAATATCCCGGGCAACTGTCGGGCGGCCAGCAGCAACGCGTCGCCATCGCGCGCGCGCTGTGCATGAAGCCGAAAATCATGCTGTTCGACGAACCGACTTCGGCGCTCGACCCCGAAATGATCAAGGAGGTGCTCGACGTCGTGATCGAACTGGCGCGCGACGGCATGACGATGCTCTGCGTCACCCATGAGATGGGGTTTGCACGCACTGTTGCAGATCGTGTTATCTTCATGGACGAGGGGCAGATTGTCGAGGAAAACGAACCCGAAGCGTTCTTCGACCACCCACGGAACGAGCGCACCAGGCTGTTCCTGAGTCGGATTTTGGGGAAGTGATTATCCTTTCTCTCCCGCAAACTCAAGGAAACACTTAAGTACGCCGGAAAAGGAGATATCAATGAGTACAACTAAGAGAGCTGTTTCAGCCGTCTTAATCAGCTTGGCGGCTATTAGCGTGCAAGCAGGGATAACGACGAAAGATATATGTGATAGGACCCAAGAGATTCAAAATATCATAATGGATGCGACTCTCAGTGAATCGTGTGCAGAGGTGCCTGCACCAGGGTTGGAATCCTTTTTCACCATGCAATTAATTCGCATGGATATCCAGTCCTTAAAACCGGGAGATTTTGCAGACCTCGGTAACTTGGAGACATTGAACTTGTTGGGAAATCAATTAAGTACGTTGCCAGCGGGGGTATTCTCGGGTCTCGATAATCTGCGGGTGTTAATCTTGAGTTATAACCAACTCGATGCACTCACACCAGACATGTTCTCAGATCTCATCAACCTGCAGATATTAGGTCTAGACAATAATCGGATAAGCTCGTTAACATCAAGAGAGCTCTCAGGCCTCAACAATCTGCAAGTTCTATATTTGCACGAAAACCAATTAAGTGCACTACCGGCGGGCGTGTTTTCTAGGTTTGACGATTTGCGAGCACTGACCCTTCACCGTAATC
>CAZKLI010000009.1:0-1894 GCA_964553575.1 uncultured Chromatiales bacterium | reverse complement strand
GAGCAATAAACCGCAGAGGAACGGGCGATCTTGCAATACTGGGGGCAATATCGGGTGCAAGGCCGAGGGCGACACCGGGCTGTGCCGGCGCCTGTCGCTGCCTCCAACTCGGGAAAGCATTGTGTTCCAAGTCGCTGCTGGCATGAATAACCCCTTGAAAACAGCCCGTTATGCAATTTCGACGAAAAGCGATTATACGCCTTTCTTATGGGGGTAACACATTAAATGGGCTGCAATCCAGATGGTTCGGGCGGCGACGGGGCATGAAAGGACGGTTCGACGACCACCGAAAAGCCCCGCGGTGACGACCGCCTGCGGCGACTCGCGGAGACTAGGGCTCGCGCGACGGCGCACCCATCAATGGCCTGGGCGCCAAGCTCGACGGCAGACCGTAACGTTCGTCGTATTCGACGCCGAGCAGATACAGGCCGCAACCGTCGGCGGTGACGCCGCCGCGGGTGCGGTCGCGGCACGCAAGCACTTGACCCGCCCATGCTTCGGGCTGCTCGCCGGCGCCGATTGCAATCAGCGTGCCGGCGACGTTCCTGACCATCTTCTGCAGGAAGGCATCGGCGCAGATGGTGACCTGAACGAACTCGCCGTCGCGGCGCACGTCCACGCTGAACACCCGGCGCACCGGGCTGCGTGACTGGCAACCGGCGGCGCGAAAGGCACTGAAGTCGTGCTCGCCGACCAGGGCTTGCGCCGCGCGGTGCATCGCGGCGGCGTCGAGCGGGCGGTACTCCCACGCGCTCCTGTTGCGGTGCAGCGCCGAGCGCGTCGAACGGTTCAGGATGACGTAGCGGTAGCAGCGGCGGCGTGCGCTGAAACGCGCGTGAAAATCAGAAGCGACCGGCTTGACCCAATGCACCGCGACGTCGTCGGGCAGGTTGGCGTTGGCGCCGCGCAGCCACTCGACCGTTTCCCTGAGCACGTCGGTCTCGAAGTGCACGACCTGGCACAGCGCGTGCACGCCGGCGTCGGTGCGCCCCGAACAGATGACCTCGACGGTTTCATCAGCGACTTTCGAGAAAGCCGCTTCGACGCAGTCCTGAACGTTGCGCGCGTGCGACTGGCTCTGCCAACCGTAGAAACAAGCGCCGTCGTATTCGATCCCCGCCGCATATTTCATGCCGGCTCACAGGTATTGGCGCAAAAGGATCTCGGCAATCTGCACGCTGTTGGTCGCAGCCCCCTTGCGCAGGTTGTCGCTGACGACCCACAGGTCGAGGCCCCTCGGATGCGAAAGGTCTTTGCGGATGCGCCCGACGAAGACCATGTCGCTGCCCGCCGCCTCGGTCGCGGCGGTCGGATAGCCGCCGTCCTCGTGCTCGTCGAACACGAGGACGCCGGGCGCCTCAACCAGCAGCGCGCGGGCTTCGACGACCGACGCCTCCTCGGCGAACTCGACGTGCACCGCCTCCGAATGGCCGTAGGCGACCGGCACCCGCGCGGTCGTCGGGTTGACCATGATCGAGTCGTCGTTGAATATCTTGCGCGTCTCCCACACCATCTTCATCTCTTCCCTGGTGTAGCCGTTGTCCATGAACGCGTCTATGTGCGGCAGCACGTTGAACGCAATCTGCTTCGGATACACCCGCGGCTCGGCGCGCCCGCCCGCGAGCAGCGCACGGCTCTGCTCGGTCATTTCCTCGACCGCCGCGCGGCCGGTGCCCGACGTCGCCTGATAGGTCGCGACGTTGACGCGCCTGACGCGAAAGCGGTCGTGCAGGGGTTTGAGCGCGACGACCATCTGTATCGTCGAGCAGTTCGGGTTGGCGACGATGCCAGTGCGGACGTAGTTCGCAATCTCTTCCGGGTTGACTTCGGGCACGACCAACGGCACGTCGTCGTCGTAGCGGAACTGCGAGGTGTTGTCCACCACGACGCAGCC
>CAZKLI010000008.1:0-2287 GCA_964553575.1 uncultured Chromatiales bacterium | reverse complement strand
TGCCGACCAGCGCCGCTTCGTGCAAGCGCCGGTTGACTTCGATTTCCAGCGCGTTCGATCGCAGCCGGGCGTCGGTTTTCTGCGACACCTTGAGCAGGCCTTCGGTCTCTTGCGGCGCGTCGGCGATTGTTTGGCTGAGCCGCTCGAACAGCAGGGCATGCTTCGCGGTAAGCGCCGACGGCTTGCCCATCAGCGGCAGGACGTCGCGCTCGAAGCTGTACTCGGCGAGGCGGGTCGCGCCGCCCGCGTCGGCTTCGGCTTGAATCTTGTGCATGAACTCGAACAACGCCGGCAGCAGTTCACGCAGGTTCGTGGCTTGTTGGGCTTGCTCGGGAAACATCTCGCCGCCTCCGGGTGCGCTTTCGTCCGACGTTTCGTCGGCATCGACGGCGCGCGCCGCGCGGAACCGGCTGAGGCGCGTTTGCGGACGCTGACCGTCGCCCGAAAGCCCGTCCATCATCATCTGCGCCAGGGCGTTGAAGACGTCGTTGCTGGTTTGCTCGCGTTCGTCCCTGGGTTCGTTGACGCCGCCCGGCAGGTCTTCGGGCGCTTGTTGCTCGCCGCCGCCGGCGTCGCTGCGGAAAGCGAGGTCGTCGTAGGGATAGTTCTGGACGCCGCCGGGATTCGCGTCGAACGAGGTCTCTTGCGGCACACCACTGTTTGTTTCGGCATTGTTTGTTTCGGCGCTGGTTTCGTCGCCGCCGACTTCGCCGCTTAGGCCTTCGCCGGGAGCCCGGTTCGGCTGCGTCTCTTCTTCGCCGCGATCTTCGCCTTTGCCGGCGATCACGTCTTCGCCCGACCGGCCGTCGTCGCCGGGGCCGCCGCCTTCCGGATAACCGATGAAGTGCCAGTGTCCCGGGCGGGTGTTGTGGTCTTTGAGTATCGACATGAAGATGTAAAACAGGCGGATGCCGTAGATGTCAACGCGCATATAGAGCAGCTGCAGCGGGCTGAGGCTTTTGAGATAGCGGTCGAACGCGTTGTCTTGCAGCAGCAGTTCGTCGCGCGTGAACTTCTCGCCGGTGTAGTAGTTGCGAATGTAATCCGTGTGCAGCTCCATGATCGGCATCAAGGCGTGCGTCGGATTGCGGTCCAGCGGCGAGGTGTGATAGTCGTGCAGACGGGCGGGCGGGCTGCTAGGCAGCGCGTTCATCACCGCCGAGGTTGCGATGTCGCGGCTCAGCAGCACCGTCACGTCCTCGACCTGTTCGAGGCGTTTTTCTTCCTGCTGATGCTTGATCATCATCGTGATCACGATCATCAGGATGATGATTGCGACGCCGTTCGCAAGGATGTCGGCGAGCGCGACGCCGGCGAAACCGGGGAACAGCCGGTGCTTGACGTGGTCGCTCATTTGATGACCCTGTCTATGTAAGCCGGGATGTCGTTGAGCGACACCGACTTCAGGAACTCCTCGTTGGCCATGATCCAGCCGATGGTGAGCAGCTTGTTCGGCATGATCTTGAGCATGCAGTTGCGCGCCTCCGCCATCGTCGCGACGCTGCCTTCGAGCAGGGTGAAGATCAGCTGCTGCTTCTTGGAGTTGTAAATCTTGCGCGCGTAATCCACGAACGCGCTGCCGGGCTTGCAGATCTCGCCTTTCTCGACGACTTCGCCGTTTTCTATGATGCGCAATTCGCCGGGGAACGTGATGACGACGTAACCCGAGCCGTGCGCCCCCCAGCCGACCCGGTGCAACCCTTCCTCGGATGAGGTTTCGAGGCGTTCCATCAAGGACGCCTGAGAGAACAGGTTGAACAGCAGGAACAGCACCATCAGCAGCGCGAACACCCCGCCGAAGATCTCGACCATGGGTGCATTGTTCTTTTCCTGGTCGCGCAGCGAGTTGTTGGTCCTGGTCATAGGTTGCTGAGCGGTATCTTTCGGATCCGGTTTTCGTAGTCGATCAGCAGGTTGTCTTCCCAGCGTTGCAGCATCGTCTGCACCAAAGTCAGCGCGACGCTCAACGACAGCGCGATCAAGGTGGTGTCGAACGCGATGCCGAGCGGCGTGATCGCCTGGCCGAGGTCGCTCGACAGCTGCGTCAGTCCCTGATGCTTGCCGATGATGCGCTGGATGCCTTCGGCGGCGAGCGAGATCCCGAGGACCGTGCCGATGAAGCCGAGAATCGGGATCGCCCAGTTGATGTAACGCGGCAGCACGTAGAATTCCGCCGACTTCTTCCACACCAGGTCGAGGTACGCCCGCGGCGACGCCACCCCTTGTTCCTTCAGGTTCTGATAATAGGTCTGCATCAGCACCGAGCGGGTGTCCCTGCGCTCCGAGT
>CAZKLI010000007.1:0-7182 GCA_964553575.1 uncultured Chromatiales bacterium | reverse complement strand
CCCGCTGGTGCGCTTGAACGTCAGTGTCATCGCCGAGCAGAACGGACGGCGCGAGCGGGGCTCGGCGGGCGCTGGCGGGCGCTACGGCTATGAGACATTGATTCGGCGCGGCACGGCGAAGTCGCTGGTGGACGAGGCGGTGCGCCAAGCCCTGCTGAATCTTGAGGCCGTCGAGGCGCCGGCGGGCAGCATGATTGTGGTGCTCGGTCCGGGCTGGCCCGGCATTCTGCTGCACGAAGCCGTCGGGCACGGGCTCGAGGGCGACTTCGCACGCAAGGGCATTTCGGTTTTCAGCGGGCGCGTCGGCGAACGCGTCGCGAGCCCGGGAGTGACGGTGGTGGACGACGGCACCCTCGAGAACCGGCGCGGTTCGTTGAACGTGGACGACGAAGGCACGCCGACCCAGTGCACGACCTTGATAGAGGACGGCATCATGCGGGGGTTCATGCAGGACAAGATGAACGCCCGCCTGATGGGGGTCGCCGAGACCGGCAACGGCCGACGCGAGTCCTACGCGCACCTGCCGATGCCGCGCATGACCAACACCTACATGCTCGCGGGCGAGCGCGACCCGGAAGAGATCATCGCGTCGGTGGACAAGGGGGTTTATGCCGCCAACTTCGGCGGCGGGCAGGTGGACATCACCTCGGGGCAGTTCGTGTTCTCGGCGTCGGAGGCGTATCTGATAGAGAAAGGCAAGATTACCGCGCCGGTCAAGGGTGCGACACTGGTCGGGCAAGGCGCCGAAGTGCTGACGCGGGTCAAGATGATCGGCAACGACCTCAGACTCGACGACGGCGTCGGCACCTGCGGCAAGCAAGGGCAGATGGTGCCGGTCGGTGTCGGCCAACCAACCCTGCGGGTTGACGGTCTCACCGTCGGAGGCGCCGGGGCGTGAGCGCGGTGCGGGCGCCCGAGGAAAGCCTGCCGGCGGTCGCCGGCGCCGCGCTTGAGGAAGCCGCACGTCTCGGCGCCGACGCCGCCGAGGTCGGGGCGGGCGCGAGCCTCGGGTTTTCGGTCACCGCGCGCATGGGCGACGTCGAGACGCTCGAACACGGCAACGAACGGTCTTTTGCGGTGACGGTCTATTTCGGCGCACGCAAAGGCAGCGCTGGCGCGTCCGACCTCGCACCCGAGTCGGTCGCCGAAGCGGTCAAGGCCGCCTGCGATTTTGCACGCTACACGTCCGAGGACGACTGCGCCGGTCTCGCCGACGCCGGGCTGATGGCGACCGAGTTTCCCGACCTCGACCTCGACCGGCGCTGGGACCTCGACATCGAGCGCGCAATCGGCGTCGCAATCGAGTGCGAGGACGAGATGCGTGCGGTCGGAAAGGTCGTCAACACCGAGGGTGCGTCGGTTTCGACTACGCGCAGCGTTCACTGCTACGCGAACACCCACGGCTTTTCGCACACCGTCGCCACCACCCGGCACAGCATCAGCGGTGTCGCGGTCGCCGGCGACGACGGCGGGATGCAGCGGGACTTCTGGTACAGCGTCGATCGGCATCCCGACCGCTTGGAGCCGCACCGTGAAATCGGGCGGCGGGCGGCGGAGCGTGCGGTGCGCCGCCTCGGTGCGCGGCGGCTGAAGACGTGCAAGGCGCCGGTGCTGTTTGAAGCCGCGCTCGCGGGCGGGCTGTTGTCGCAGCTGGCCGGCGCGATTAGCGGCGGCGCGTTGTATCGCAAGGCTTCGTTCCTGCTCGACGCGCTCGGCAAACGGCTGTTTCCTTCGTTTGTCCGAATCGTCGAACGTCCGCACTTGCCCGGTGCGCTCGGCAGCGCGTCTTTCGACGCCGAGGGCGTTGCGACCCGTGAGCGCACGATTATTGAGGACGGTGTGCTCGCCGGATACCTGCTCGACAGCTATTCGGCGCGCAAGCTCGGCATGGAAACCACCGCCAACGCGGGCGGCGTGCACAACTGGGTGTTCGAAGGCGACGTCCGTCCGTTCGACGCGCTGCTTTCGGAAATGGGCGAAGGCTTTTTCGTCACCGAACTGATGGGGCAGGGCGCCAATTTGGTCACCGGTGACTACTCGCGCGGCGCCGCGGGATTTTGGGTCGAGGGCGGCAAGATCGCCTACCCGGTGTCGGAGGTGACCATCGCCGCCAACTTGCGCGACATGTTCGGCGGCGTCGCCGCCGCCGGTGACGACGTGGACGAGCGCGGCAGGATTCGCTGCGGCTCGTTGCTGATCGACAACATGACCATCGCCGGCGACTGAGGCTGGTGCGCTCAGGCGGTCTTAAGTCGTCAACGGTTCATGAAACGCGGTACTCGGCGGGTGTCTCGTCGCGAGTTCCCACACCGGTCAGGCGAAAATCAGCCGCCTCCCAAGGTAACGGTCGGGGCAACAATCAAGGACGAGATATAGACGCCGATAATCGTTCCGACGACGATGGTTGCGCCGATGAATGTACCAATCATCCATTGGATGATTCTTGTCTGCGCCTTTTCCAGTTCGGTGTGAAATTCTGCGCGTAATTCGGTGCGCAATCTGCCGAGTTCGGTCTGCAGGACTTCCAGCGTAACTTCCATTTTTGACCCTCGGAATTGGTGTGCCGAAAATTCCGGGTGCTTTACGGCGTACTCAGGCGGTATTCGTCGGGTATCTCGTCGCGAGTTCCCACATCGGTCAGGCGAAAATCAACCGCCTCCCATGGCGACGATCAAGGACGAGGTATAGACGCCGATGATCGTTCCGACGACGATGATTGCGCCGATGAATATGCCGACCACCCATTGGATGATTCTTGTCTGCGTCTTTTTCAGTTCGGTGTGAAATTCAGAGCGCAATTTGCCGAGCTCGAATTGCAGGACTTCCAGCGTAACTTCCATTTTTGACCTCCAAGAGTTGTACAGAAAAGCACCATGCGTTTTTGGCATCGCTGATGTCTATAATACAAGGGTCATGACAACTTGAGCGTCACAGACATGATATTCGTATTTCTCTTTGTTTATTAAAGATGAGGCTCGGCTAGCAAAAATGTTTCTAAAATCTTCGTTAATGTCCAGACCTATGGATTTCATGTGTTTAAACATTGCCGCCAGCAAAGCAGTGCCGCTGCCGGCAAAAGGATCTAATAAGATTTCATCTTCGTTGCAGTGTGTATAGGCCTCAAGCAGCTTGGAAACTAGCCTAACGGTAAAAATCGCGGGATGAGCAAGCTTCTTTTCTTCTTGAGTTTTACCTAGCCCGCGCCAAATACTGAATGAGCTTTGTAACCATTCCCGACCGGTCAGAGAATTCGCACGTTTTTCTGAAAGCGTGTCATTATCAGTCTTCATATTCGTTTCCCCATCCATCAAATCCTCGTCGTTTGTGGCGGGCGAATATATCTAGTTTTGGACCTTGAAAGTGCGTGTTGATGTGTTGATACAGTGCATCAGGTTTAATACTGTGTCCCGTCGGAGTCTCTTGAAAAATTGTTTTCATTTTTCCCAAGCATTCTCTCGGGAAAATCGCTTTGCCGCGGTAACAGAAAAGTACGTGTTCTGTTACTATTTGATAGGGGCCAAAAGGGCATGGCCCCGTCTTCTTATCCCAAGTAATCATCGTGTAAAAGGTAAACCCCCAGTGCTCCACTAAATCAAAAGCCATTCTTAGCACCGGCTTACCAGACCTACGCTCCTTACTGTTTGTCGCCCACAGCCAGAGGAAAGAGGTTTTATTTGCCCACTGATGAATCGGGATATTCTTAATGTCGTCAAAAACCATCGTAGGATAATCCAACGTAGTTCCTTGATTTGGTCTGACGCTTCTTTTTCCAGTTTTCCCTTGTTGCCACGGTGGGTCAACTACCAAACAACGATATTTCCCCGCCCGACGTGGCGGAGGTACCTCTAAGCGGTTTCCCGACAAGCAGGGAGAAATTCTTAAAACTTCACCCATTTGTTTTTCCCTGATACAACCTCATGCAGTGCTGTTCGAGGAAGGATAATTTTAATCTGGAAATGTACAGATGCTGTTAGGCGTAAGACTTTCCAGTCATTCGCATGGAATATTATCTGTAATTCTCCACTATTTGCCTCCGGTGATTGCAGAATTAAAAGGAATCGCTATGCAGTCCTTTCAGTTTGTTGATACCGCCAATAATAACAAAATCGGACGCTTATGGCGAAGCCGCCGTCTTCGCCGTCCGGCTTCAGCCGCCGGCGTTCATCAGCCAGCCGAGCAGCAGGATCTGCGGCACCGTGACCAGCGGCAGGAACAGCGCGGTGCGCCAGGACTTCGTAGTCTCGCGCAGCGACATGATCTCGGTGTAGTCGGTCGCGACGCCGGCCATCAGGAAGGTGAACGCGTTGCCCGGCGCCCGTGCGCGGGTCAGCAGGTCACCGGCGACCGGGACGGTGCCTTCGGAGCAGACTTCGATGACGGTCGCCGCAACCAGCGTCAGACCGAGTCCCGCGAGCGTCGGGCCGAACAGGTTCTCGAAATGGTGCAGCGGCACCGCGGCGCGAATCGTTGCGGCGATCAGCAGGCCGAAGAGTATCCAGCGCAGCACCATCCGCGAGCCTGAAAGTCCGTCGCGCACGACGCCGGTGAAGAAATCCCGGTTCAGGCGCACGCCGGCGAGCCCCTTGCGCGTTTCGGCGAGGAAGCCGCTGCGTTCAAGCGAATCCGTCTCGGTTCGGTACGGGTTCGCGGGCAGCGTCCCGCGCTCGACCAGATGGTCGAACACCAGTCCGGTGACGATTGCGACGAGCATCGAGAAGACGATGAACGCGAGCGTCCACCCCAGTCCGACCAGCCCGACCAGAATCAACGTCAACGAGAACGAGTTCCACGGCGACGAGACCAGGAAAGCCGCCACCTGACCCGGACTTGCACCGCGTTCGTACAGCTTCATTCCCAGAATCAGTACGCCGTGGCTGCATACGTCGAACAACACCCCCGCGCCGGTCGCGCGCAATATTCCGCCGAACGTTCCGCTGCGCCCAAGCACGCGCATCACGAATTCGCGCGGCACCTTTGACAGCAGCCCTACGGTGAAGACGCCGATGACGATGCCCCACCAGATTTCGGCGAATATGTCGAACGCGGCTTGTGCCAGCGCGTCGAGGACGCCGCCCGGCAGCGGCAGGAAATGTGCGGCGATCAGCGTTGCCGTCGCGGCGGTGCAGCTCCACAGCAGATAGTCCGCCCGCGCGGCGCGGTGACAGCCGCCGGTGTGCGCCGTTTCGTTCTCCGTATCAGAAAGGCGGGCGTCGTCGTGGTTGCTCGGGCGGTTGTCTTGCATGGTGCACGCGGCCGGTTCCGGAAAGCGGCTTACCTCACCGCTTCGCCGCGGCGCAGTTGAGTGGCGGTCAGCGTCCTTTTGACCCGCCCGTCCTCGACCCGCTCCACTTTCACCGGCAGGTAGCCGTGCGCCGGGCTCAGCCAATAGCGATGGTCGAGCTCGTCGTCTTTGCCTCCGCGCAGTCTGGCGCGTTCGACCAGCAGCGTTTCGATTTCGCCGAGGACGGTCGTGATCTTTTCGGCGCCGGCTCGGGTGAAGCGGTAGTGCTTGAGCTTGCCGTTCGAGATGACGGCGTAGCGCCACGGCCCGTCGCTCATCGCGACGTCAAGGGTCAGTTGCAGCTGCACCGAAGCTTCATCAAGGGTGCCGGGCGGAACTGATAGGAAAGAGACGCGGCCTTTCTTCAAGACCTCGACCGCGTGGCCGTGCACCTCGAAGCGGTAGCGCTGGTCTTTGTTCGGGCTGCGTGCGTGTTCCTTGACGTACTCCTCGGCGACAAGGCGCCCGTCTTCCAACCGAGACTGGGATCTGATTTGCAGCGTGTCGCCGAACAAGGTCGAAATCAATCCCCGCGGGGTGACGGTCGAGACGTACAGCAGGCGGTTGTCGCTGACTTCAAGCCGCACGACGCCGTTGCCCGCGCCGATGCCGGCGAGGCGGACGTCGTAGTCAATCCTGAAATCGGCGAGCTCCGCGCCGGCGGCGTTGCCGGCGGCGGCGCACAGCACCAGCCGGGCACAGGTCATTGCGGCGCGTCTTTTCATGCGTTGTGTTCTTTGAGCAGCACCGGCTGCTCGAGCGGCGCGCCGTCGAGCACGCAGCGCCCGTCGCCGAGTCGCAGCCGGTCTTGGCAATACCAGCCGAGCACCTGAGGATAGACGACGTGTTCGCGCTTGAGCACGCGCGCCGCCAGCGCCTCGGGGGTGTCGTCCTTGAGCACGGGCACGCGCGCCTGCATCACGACCGGGCCGGCGTCGAGCGTTTCGGTCACGAAGTGCACGCTGCATCCGTGCACCGCGTCGCCGTTCTCGAGCACGCGCCGATGCGTATGCAGCCCTCTGTATTTCGGCAGCAGCGACGGATGGACGTTAAAGATTCGTCCGCTGAAGCGCTGCACGAGACCGACGCCGAGCAGGCGCATGAAACCGGCGAGCGCAATCACGTCGGGCGAGAGCGTCTCGAGCGTCTTGTTCAGTGCGTCGTCGTCTTCGACCAATTCGGTCGCAACGCCGGCGGCGCGGGCCTTGTCGAGCCCCGCCGCATCGGCGCGGTTGCTGATGACGCACGCCATCGTTGCGTTGATCGTTCCTGCGTCGAGCGCGTCGAGGATTGCTTGCAGGTTGCTGCCCGTGCCGGAAATCAGGGTCACCAGCCGCTTGGGTGCGGGGTCAGACATAGAGGACGGGCGGGTTCTTCCCGCGGGCGCCGCCATGGACGACGACCTCGCCGAGCACCCAGGCGTCGAGGCCGGTTGCCTTGATTTCGCGGATTAGTGCGTCGGCGTCGCCGGGCGCGACGACCGCTGCCATGCCGGCGCCGCAGTTGAACACGCGCAGCATTTCCTGCGGCTCGACCTTGCCCGCGGTGCGGATCCACTCGAATATCGGCGGGGGAGTCCAGCCGTTCAGCGCGACGGCGACCGCCTGTTCGGCGCCGATCATGCGCGGCAGGTTCTCGCTCAAGCCGCCGCCGGTGATATGCGCCATCGCGCGCACGATGCCGCGCGAGACCGCGGGGAGGAGCGTCTTGACGTAGATGCGCGTCGGTTCGAGCAAGGTTTCGCCGAGCGTCGAGTCGCCGAAGCGGTGACCGAGGTCGGCGCCGGTCTCGGCGATGATTCTGCGGACCAGCGAGAAGCCGTTGGCGTGCACGCCGCTCGACGCGAGCGCGACGACCGCGTCGCCGTCGCGGACGCGGTGTGCGCCGCACAGTGCGTCTTC
>CAZKLI010000006.1:0-5293 GCA_964553575.1 uncultured Chromatiales bacterium | reverse complement strand
GCTTGCGCGTTCTTGAGAATATTCGCGTGGGTGAGCCTCACGCCCTTTGGAGGCCCCGTCGTCCCCGAAGTATAAACAATCGTTGCAAGGTCGCCGCCGGTGTGAAACCAGCCGTCTTCGTCTATCACGCGCCGCGTGACGTCGGGAAGATTCCAATAGCCGCGCATCACGTACTCCCCGCGCGTGAGCAACTCATCGTCGGCGCCGATCTTGACTTCGACGCCCGGCAGAGGAAAACCGATGCTTTCCGGCACGTTGCTTTGAGGCAAGTTGACCGACAACACCGGGCTGGTCTCGGTCAGGCCGTATCCTTGGCAAATCGGCACGCCGAGCGCAAGAAACGTGCG
The DNA here is from genome assembly GCA_964553575.1 of uncultured Chromatiales bacterium. Lineage (GTDB taxonomy): Bacteria > Pseudomonadota > Gammaproteobacteria > Poriferisulfidales > Oxydemutatoraceae > CAYFZO01. Next base: position 4,946 of record CAZKLI010000006.1, on the reverse strand, counting down.
GGCGACCGCAGGCGGCATCGGTGCGCCGCCGCTGATTGCATAACGCAAGCGGCCGCCGAATATGCCGCGGACGCGCGCCGCCGTTGCACGGTCGAGAACCGGCCACACGGAACGACTTAAAAGACCGGAAAGACCGGATTCCCGGCGGCGCCGACCGGCGGCGACCGCAAGCTGAAACAACGCCCGACGCAACGGCGAAGCACGCAGCTTCGCCTTGATCTTGCTGAACACCTGCTCATAAATCCTCGGCACCGAAATCAGAACCGTCGGCTTAAACCTTGCAACGTCTTCCATCAGCGTCGCCACCGACCTTGCAAACGCGACTTCGGCCCCGGCCAGCATCGTCAGGTAATATCCGGCGGTTCTCTCGAACGTATGCGACAGCGGGAGAAAAGAAACCAGCACGTCGCCGACGCCGACGTCGGCAACCCGGCTCGACGCTTGCGCGTTCTTGAGAATATTCGCGTGGGTGAGCATCACGCCCTTTGGAGGCCCCGTCGTCCCCGAAGTATAAACAATCGTTGCAAGGTCGCCGCCGGTGTGACCGCCCGCGACGCTCTTCTCCTCGCCGGCGCGTGCAAGCCAGTCGTCGAGGGTGATGAACCGCCCGTCCCTCTCAGTATCTTTGGCAACGTCCTTGACGCCGGCAAGACACACCACCTGTTCCAGCGCGGGCAACTCGTCCGCCACGCTTCTGATCTTTGCGGCTTGTCGCTCGTTGCCGACCACGACGAAACACGCACCGGAGTCCCGCAGAACGTGGGCGCAGTTTGCCGCGTTGTCTTCGCTGAACAACGGCACGGTCACCAACCCCAGCGAAAGCGCCGCCTGGTCGAAAAACACCCACTCTACACAGTTCGGCAACATCACCGCGACCCGGGCGCCGGGAACCGGCGTGATTCGCCGAAAAGCGTTTTTCCAACGCTCGACTTCGCGGGCGACCTCGCTCCACCGCCAAGCTCTCCAAGCGGCGTGCACGGCGTCGAATTGATGATAGGCGACCGCTTGCGGAGTCCGCGCGACCCGCAAGCGGAACAACCCGTCCAGCGTGGTTGCTTCAGAAAAGGTATTTTGAAGTTCGTGAACCAAGAAGCCGTTAAAAAGCCATTAAAAAGAATGGGAAAAACCGCCGAGCGCATATAATAACAGCACGCGAAACGACGCGGCTGATTACGCCGACGACGTCATTATCAAAACCAGCTTGCGGCCTTTACCGAGTTCCGGCGACGAACGGACGAGGCCGTCGTTTGATGAAGCCGACTATGAATATGCAAGACCGGGAAACGGCGATTAAACGCTGGAGCGACGGGGTTCTGGCGCCGGCGAGCTGCCGTTATCTGCCGCTCAGCGGCGACGCCAGCTTCCGCCGCTACTTCCGCGTCGAATGCGGAGAAAACCGCCGCTTCATGCTGATGGACTCGCCGCCCGGCAAGGAGGACCCCGCCCCTTTCGTCGAAATCACGCGGCGGCTTCTGGAAAACAACGTGCGTGCACCGCGGATTCATCATGCCGACCTGGCCCGCGGTTTTCTGCTGATAGAAGACTTCGGCAATCAGCTGTATCTCGACAAGCTCGACCGCAACAACGCCGACGCTTTGTACCACGCGGCGATAGACGAGCTGGTCAGGATACAGACAACCGACTACCGCGGACTGCCCGCCTTAGACGCCGGCACCATGATGGAAGAAATGCACTTGTTCACCGATTGGCTGCTCGGCAAGCACCTGGGCGCGCCGCCGAACGCGGGTGTGCGACGAATCTACGAGGACGCTTTTGAGCGACTTGTCGAAAACGCACTGGCGCAGCCGCAAACTTTCGTTCATCGGGACTATCACTCAAGAAACCTTGTCGTGCTCAAAAACGACGAGGCGCCCGGCGTGCTCGATTACCAGGACGCGGTCGTCGGGCCGGTCAGCTACGACCTGGTCTCTCTGCTTAAGGACTGCTACGTTGCGTGGCCGCGCGAAGACGTCGCGCGTTGGCGCCGCTATTTCCTGGAGCGGCGACGAGCGTGCACGGGCGACGAGTTCGACGACGACGTCTTTGAACGCTGGTTCGACCTGACGGGAATGCAGCGCCATTTCAAGGCAAGCGGAATTTTCGCGCGGCTGCGCCACCGGGACGGCAAGCGCGGTTACCTGGCCGACGTTCCCAGGACCTTGGGGTACGTCGTTGACTGCACGGCGCGCTACCCGGAATTCACCGAATTGGGCGTTGAGCTGAACAAGGTGCTCAAGCGTTTGCAGGGAACGGCGAAATGAAGGCGCTGATACTCGCCGCCGGCACGGGCACGCGGTTGCGGCCGTTGACCGAACGGTTGCCGAAACCGCTGATTCGCGTGGGGGGTGAAAGCCTGATCGAGAGGCACTTGCGGCGGCTCGCAAACGCCGGCTTTCGGGAAATCGTCATCAACGTCTGCTATAAAAAACGGATGATCACCGAGCTGCTCGGCGACGGACGCCGCTACGGCGTGCAAATCAGTTATTCCGACGAAGGCGACGAACCGCTCGAAACCGGCGGCGGAATCAAGAAAGCCCTGCCGCTGCTGGGAGACGGGGTCTGGCTCGTGGTCAACGCCGACGTCTATACCGACTGGAAAGCCGAAAAGATGCAACTTGCCGAGGGCCGTGAAGCACATCTGCTGCTGGTGGACAACCCGCCGCATCATCCGGGCGGAGACTTCAGCCTCGACCACGGTGAAGTCAAACCCGCGCACGGGAAGACCTTGACCTACGCGGGCATCGGGTATTACCGCTCTTCGCTGTTCTCAACCGAACCGCGGGAACGCTTCAAACTTACGCAAGTGCTGAACCCCGCGGTTGAACGAGGCGCGGTCAGCGGCGAACGTTGCCGCGATTTATGGATGGACGCCGGCACGCCGGCAAGCCTGGCCGCGCTGCAAGCAACCGTCGGCGGCGGAAACGGCGCCGCGCCTTAGACAAGCGACTTCAGGCAGCCGCGGAAAGTCCGCCAAACCGCTCCCGGGGCGCCGCTGCCGACCGGTTGCCCGTCGAGGCGCGTCACCGGCACGATTTCCTTGGTCGAGCTGCTCAGCCAGATCTCGTCGGCAAGCTTGAGCTCATCGCCCGTAATCACTCGCTCTTGAACTTCGACGCCGCGTTGTGCGGCAAGACGTATCAGCACGCCGCGGGTAATGCCCGCGAGTATCCACCGGTCTTTGGGCGGCGTCGCCAAAGCGCCGTTGCGGACGATGAACACGTTGGCGGCCGAGCTCTCGGTAACCCGCCCGTCGCGCAAGAAAATCACGTCGTACGCTCCGGCACCGACCGCGCTCGCTTTGGACAGCACGTTCGCAATCAGGCTCGTGGTCTTGACGTCGCAACGGCTCCAGCGGACGTCCTCGGCGGTTATCACGCTGACGCCTTTCTCGAGCAACGCCGAAGATCCCGGCGACAGCGGCATCACCATCGCGAACACGGTCGGCGCAAGGCGCTCGTCGATCGCGTGGTCGCGCGGCGCAACGCCGCGGGAAACCTGCAGGTAAAGCGAGACTTCGGCGCCGGCTTCAGCGCTTTGGGCGGATTCGAGCAGAATGCCGAGAATCTCTTCCCATTCGCTCGACGAATGCGGCGGGGCGATGCCGGTCTCCCGGAGGCTGGATTCAAGCCGCTCGAAATGCGCGGGCCACTCGAACATCCGCCCGTCATACACCGGCACGACCTCGTACACGGCGTCACCGAACAGAAACCCCCGGTCGAGAACGCTTATGCGGCATTCTCCGACCGTCGTGAACGCGCCGTTGAGGTACGCAGGAGAGGAAAGCGGCGTCAAAACAACTTCAAAAACTTGTCAACCATGCGCGTCACAATACTTCCTTGCGGAACCGAGGAAAGCGCGACCAGCGGTTCCTCACGACTGAAACGGTCCTTATAGCTGATCTTGACCGCCCCGAGGGTTTGCATTTCAGAAACGGGCGCGTCTATTTCCTCGACCAGATGGCTTTCAACCTCGATCTTATTCCGGCGCCCTTTCGGAACCGTGACGTAAAAATCTTCCGGCACGCCGACCTGCAAATGCTTGGATTCCCCTCCCCAGACCCGCACTTGATGCATCGGCTGCATCGCCTCATACAGGCGGTGGGTCGTGAAGAACCGGAACCCGTAGTCGAACAGCCGCTCGGTCTGCTCGGAGCGGCGCCTTTCGCCGTCGCTGCCGAGTATCACCGAGATAAGCCGCATGTCGCCGCGCATAGCCGAAGCCGCGAGGCAATAGCCCGCCGAATCGGTGTGCCCCGTCTTCAATCCATCGACGTTGCGGTCTCTCCACAATAAACGGTTGCGGTTGTACTGCTTGATGTCGTTGTAGGTGAACTCCCTGATCGAATACATCCTGTAACGTTCCGGGAAATCCCGGATCAGCGCCTGCGACAGCAACCCGATGTCGCGCGCGCTCATCCGGTGTTGCGGCGAGGGCAAACCGGTTGCATTCATGAAGTTGGAAGACGTCATGCCCAATGCGGACGCCTTTTCATTCATCATGCCGACAAACGCGGACTCCGAACCGGCGACGTGTTCGGCGAGGGCAACGCTCGCGTCGTTACCGGACTGCACGACCACGCCCAACAACAAATCCTCGACCCGCACTTTCGAGCCGACCTCGATGAACATGCGGGACCCTTCGGTTCTCCAGGCGCTCTCGCTGACCGTCACTTCATCGTCAAGCCGAATCCTGCCTTCGGCCAACCCCTCATAGACGAGGTAAGCGGTCATCAGCTTGGTGATGCTCGCCGGGGCGACCGGTTCGTCGGGGTTCTTGGCGGCGACGACCGCGCCGCTGTGAAAATCCGTCAGGATATAGCTGCCGGCCTGCAGGGCGGGCGGCGCCGGGACGATGAGTTCCGCAGCGAACCCGCACGAGGCAAACGCCGAGCACGCCGCGACCAACGCCGCCTTCGCCGCGGCAAGCCGGAACCGAACGGGATACAC
>CAZKLI010000005.1:0-7384 GCA_964553575.1 uncultured Chromatiales bacterium | reverse complement strand
CCGCGCTTTACGCGCTTGCCGAACAAGGCAAGATCCCGCACGCCCAAGTCGCCGAGGCGTACAGCCGCTACGGCGTCAACCCGGACAAAACTCCGCCTTTCGCATTATGAAGCAACTGCACTGCATCAAAGACGCATGCATAAAAATCGTTCCTGCAAAAACCGTTCCGGCGACGAGGAGCGGCACATCGTGTTGATCGGTGTACCTAAAGAGACCAAGGACCACGAATACCGCGTCGGTCTGACGCCTGAGTCGGTCAAGACGCTGGTGGCACGCGGCCACCGGCTGCTGGTCGAGCACGACGCCGGCGCCGAGGTCGGCTTCAGCAACGAAAACTACCTTGAAGCCGGCGCCGAGGTCGTGCGCGGCGTCGCCGACGTTTACGCCGCTGAGATGATTGCCAAGGTCAAAGAACCTCAAGGCGACGAAGCCAAGCTGCTGCACGAAGGACATATCCTGTTCTCCTACTTGCATCTGGTCTCCGACCCCGGCATGACCGCGGCGTTGATGGAAAGCGGCGCGACGTGCATCGCCTACGAGATGATTACCGCACCTGACGGCAGCCGTCCGCTGTTGATTCCGATGTCAGCGATTGCGGGGCGTCTTGCGATTCAAGTCGGGGCGCATTACCTCGAAAGACCCCACGGGCGGCGCGGCCTGCTGCTCGGCGGCGCACCCGGCGCGGCGCCGGCCAAGGTGACCGTGCTCGGCGCCGGCACCGTCGGCGTTTGCGCCGCAGAGATTGCACTGGGAATGCGAGCCGAGGTGTTCGTGCTCGACAAGTCCGAACGCGCGTTGCAGCGCGTGCGAAAGCAGCTCGGCGACGGCGCCGTTTCCGTACTCGCCTCCGGCGGCGAAAACTTCAAGCGTCACCTCGTTGACGCCGACCTCGTCGTCGGCGCCTTGCTCGTACCCGGCGGCAGAACGCCGCAAATCGCCGACCGCTCAACGGTCGCCGCGATGAAACCGGGCGCCGTAATCGTGGACGTCTCGACCGATCAAGGAGGTTGCTTTGAGACGTCGCGCCCGACCACCCACAGCCGGCCGATTTACGTTGAAGAAAGCGTCGTGCATTATTGCGTGACCAACATGCCGGGGGTCGTGCCGCTGACGTCGACCCTGTCGCTCAACCACGCAACGCTCGCCTACGTCGCCTCAATCGCCGGCGGCGGATGGCGACGAAGCCTGCGCGACGACCCCGGGCTCGCCGAAGGACTCAGCGTGTGCGACGGCGCGATAACTTCCCGGCAAACCGCCGCCGACCTCGGCCTAGACTACCGCAACCCCCGGACGTTTCTGTGACAGCGGCCTGGACGCGGCAGGCGGCGGGAAACTTGTAAGATAGCTGCAGATGAGCAAGACGGTCGAAATCCGCGTGCCCGACCTGGACGATTTCGAGTCGGTCGAGGTGATCGAAGTGCTCGTCAAGCCCGGCGACGTGATAAAGACGGACGATCCGCTGGTCACGCTTGAAAGCGACAAGGCGGCGATGGAAGTGCCCTCCGACGTCGCCGGCACGGTAACGTCGGTCCCGGTAAAGCTCAACGACCACGTGTCCGAAGGCGATTTGCTCGCAACCGTCGAAACTTCGGACAACGCCCCCGCGGGTGAACGCGAAGTCGAAACGCAAGACGGCGACGCGGCCCCGGACGTACCGCCCAAGACACCGGCGACGTCTTCCGAGGCGCCGCCGGGCGGCGGCGTGCACGCAAGTCCCGCGGTGCGCCGGTTTGCGCGCGAACTCGGGGTGGACGTCGCCCGCGTCAAAGGCTCCGGGCCGGGCGGTCGCATCCTGAAAGAAGACGTCCAGCGGCTCACCCGGCAAGCGCTGTCGAGCCCGCCGGAACACGGGCCGCCGGCGGTCCCGCTCCCCGACTTCTCGGCTTTCGGCGAAGTCGAGGAAGTCGCCGTCGGACGCATAGACAAATTGTCGGCGGCGCGCGTCAAACGCGCGTGGCTGAACGTGCCGCACGTGACGCAACACGACGAGGCCGACGTGAGCGACCTTGAAGCTTTTCGAGAAAGCTTGAAAAACCAAGCCGAAAGCAAACGCGTCAAACTGACGCTGCTGCCTTTCCTGATCCGTGCGCTCGCCGACGCACTGGCCGATTTTCCGAAGTTCAATGCATCGTTGAACGAGGACAAGAACACGCTGATTTACAAACGCTACTGTCACGTCGCAATCGCGGTGGACACGCCGAAAGGACTGATCGCCCCGGTTTTGCGCGACGCCGACCAACGCGGCGTGTTCGATCTCGCGCGCGCGGTCCACGACCTCAGCGTGCGCGCGCGCAACACCCAACTGCACCGCAACGACGTCGAGGGCGCCTGCATCACGATCACCAACCTCGGCGGCATCGGCGGCACTGCGTTCACCCCGATCGTCAACGCGCCCGAAGTCGCCGTGCTCGGCGTCTCGCGAACGCACACAAGCCCGGTGTGGGACGGCGAACGGTTCACACCCCGCTTGCTGTTGCCGCTCGACCTCTCCTACGATCATCGCGTCATCAACGGCGCCGACGCCGCCCGCTTTCTGGCGCATTACTGCCGGTTGCTGACGGACCCGAAACAGTTCAAGCTGTAAGGTGAACGAAATGCCCCATGCCGAACTTCTCATCGTCGGCGGCGGCCCCGGCGGCTATACCGCCGCGTTCCGCGCCGCCGATCTCGGCATGGAAGTCACCTTGATCGAGCGCTACGACCGCCTCGGCGGCGTATGCCTGAACGTCGGCTGCATCCCGTCGAAAATCCTGTTGCACGTCGCCGAGACGATTGCCGCCGCCGAGTCGCTCAAGCAATGCGGAGTGGATTTCGGCGCGCCTGCGGTGAATTTCCGCGAGGTCAACCGCTTCAAGGACGGCACCGTCGGCAAGCTGGCCGCCGGCTTAAGTGCACTCGCCGAACGCCGCAAGATACGACTCGTCCGCGGCGAGGCCGCGTTCACCTCGTCGAGCACGGTCGAATACCGCACCGTCAGCGGCAAGGTTCAAGCCATCGGCTTCGACCAAGCGATTATCGCCGCCGGGTCGCGCCCGCGCCCGGCGGCGGAATTCGACCCCCAAGACCCCCGGCTGAAAAAACGATTGATGGATTCGACCGGCGCACTGAAACTCGCACGGGTGCCTGAAAACATGCTGATTGTCGGCGGCGGCGTCATCGGGCTTGAGATGGCTTGCGCTTATGAGGCGTTCGGCACGCGGATAACCCTCATCGAGGCCGAAAACCGGCTGATGACCGAATGCGATCGCGACCTGGTCCAGCCTTTGGAACAACGCCTGAAGAAACGCGGCGTCGAAATTTTCGTGAACATGAAAATCGGAACGGCCAAGGGGGCGTCGCAAGGGCTGCGGGTCGTTTTCAGCAACGGCGCCAAAAGGACGTTCGACTCGGTGTTGACGGCAACCGGGCGGATAGCCAACAGCGACGTCGTCGGCGCCGTTGAGGCCGGCGTCAAGCTCGACGAACGAGGCTCGATCCCGACCGACGCGCAACAGCGCACGAACGTCGAGACGCTCTTCGCGGTCGGCGACGTCACCGGCCCGCCGCTGCTTGCTCACAAAGCGATGCACCAGGGCAAAGTCGCCGCCGAAACCGCCGCGGGACACCCAGCCGCTTTTGACGCCCGAGTCATTCCCGCCGTCGCCTATACCAATCCTGAAATCGCTTGGGCGGGCCTTAGCCAAACCGAAGCCGAACGCCGCGGCGTCCCAGTACAAAGCGGAGTTTTTCCGTGGTCGGCGAACGGGCGCGCACTCAGCGCCGATGCCGGTGAGGGGCTGACCAAGATCCTGCGCGACCCCGCGAGCAAACGCATCATCGGCGCCGGCATCGTCGGGCGAAACGCGGGGGAATTAATCGCCGAAATGGCGCTGGCGATTGAAATGGGCGCCGAGACGCACGACGTCGCAGCGACCATCCATCCGCATCCGACGTTATCGGAGACGCTGGGGGCGGCCGCCGAAGTGCTGGAAAAAACGGTGACCGACCTCTGAAGCCGGATTGAACCTCCGCTCGAACTCCGCCGGCGAGTTAAGCGTCTCTGTGCCGTGCAAGCGCGTCTTTCGCCACGTCGCTTGCGTAGAACTCGCGCAGCGATTCAACCGTCTCGAAGCGGTTGGCGCCGGATCCGACCAGGCAGTTGCCGCTCAAGTCGCACCCCCATAACAAGTAGGCGGTGAAATTCTTCAAGTCGTCGGGCAACTGCTCCTTGTGCGAAATACCGGCCGGCTCGACCTTGTCGTTCGCCCCTTGTTTGCGCAGTTCCTGCTTGATGCGCGCCAACTCGTCTTTCAGCGCGGCGACGTCCTTGCCGTCCCAGCGGCCGACAACGGCGCCTTGTTTGGAGATGATGTCATCACTCATTTGTTTTACCTCTTCATTTATGGGGTATATATCTTAATCCGGCGTCAACCTTTGCATCAGCTGACGCTTCACGGGCCGACCGACGTCAACCCTTGTATATGGTGGGCGCGGCTGGATTCGAACCAGCGACCCCCGCCATGTGAAGACGATGCTCTAACCGGCTGAGCTACGCGCCCGTGGGCCGAAGTGTATCAGTCCTCAGCCAGCCCCGATATGTCCTGTTATGGGTTCAACTAGATATGAGACAGAGACAAATATCAGGCAGGCGCCGATTCGACGGCGCCCAAGATACCCGCCCGAAATCGGCGGCGGCGCACCAAAGAGCCAGAGCCGTCGGTGACCGGGTTGACCGCCAAGTTCAAGCCAGCTCGCGGGCTGCCTGCGCTTTATTTGTCCGCGCCGCACCGCGATAAATACAATAAGGTCGACGACCGCTCGGAAAACGCACCGGGTGCGGCGTGGGTATAACCGCACCGGCGTAATCTCCCCGGTATAATCCCCGGCTTGCAACCTCAAACGGACTTCATCTTTAAGAGGCGAAAATGACCAAAAAAGAAAAAATTCAAAGAATGCTCGAATTGCAGAAAAAATTCATCGCCACGGAGCACAAAAGCGGCGTGTCGATGGAAGAATACTTTGTGCCGGGCGACGATTCACCGCTGAAAGGCTATCGGGAGGAATACTTGAAACTGGCGATGGAAGTGGTGGAAGACGCACACGAAGAAGTCGGTTCCCACCGCTGACGCGCCGAACTTTCGGGCGGAAACGTCCGGTGCGATGCGTGCAAAACGCATGGTTATAAAGATCACGATCAGCGGGAAAGCGTATCCGGTCGAAGTGCCGGAGTCTTTGCTCGAAGAAGCGCAGGACTTCTTCCGCAAACTCGACCGCGACATGGACCGCGGTTATCAGATGAGCCGGCAGTGGGTTGAAAAGCCGAACGTCGAACAACGATGCCAAATCGTCGCAGACCGCATCCTCACCGCGATGCACAAAAAGAACCGGGCGATGGTCGGCCTCGGCAGCGCCTATATCCTGCAACGGATGCCGGGCGTGCGCCACGTGCGTATCGACACCTCCGGCGACATGACGCAAACGTTGTTCGAGTTCGAAGCGCCCCACGAGGACGCCGCCGAGTGACGCCTCCGGCGTCCGCCTGAGGCGGTTGCGGCGCTTATCCGGGAATCACCTCTCCCGCGGTCAGATCGTCGAGCGTCTCCCTGCCGCGAATCAGCCGGGCTTCACCGTCGCAAATCATCACCTCGGCGGGGCGCGGACGCGAGTTGTAATTGCCCGACATCGAAAACCCGTAGGCGCCCGCGGTCAGCACCGCAACCAGGTCGCCTTCGCTCAGCGCAAGCCGGCACCCGCGAGTGATGACGTCGGCGCTTTCGCACACGGGGCCCACCACGTCGTAACGCCGCACCTCGGCGGACGGGTCGGGCGCGGCGGCGACAACACGGTGACGGGCGTCGTAAAGCGCGGGGCGCAACAAGTCGTTCATCGCGGCGTCCACCACCGCGAAATTGCGATGCCCCCCAGTCTTCAGATACAACACACGGGAAAGCAACACCCCCGCTTCGGCGACCAACGCACGTCCCGGCTCGATCAGAATCTCCCAGGGACAATCGCCGATCGCCGCAAGCGTGCTTGATACGTAGTCGGCGGGCGACGGCGGGTTTTCACCGTCGTAGGCGACGCCGAGACCGCCGCCGAGGTCGAGATGGCGAATCTTGACGCCGTTGCTTTCAAGCTCGTGCGCGAACTCCAGCACGCGCTGGAACGCTTCGGAGAACGGGCCGAGCGTGGTGATCTGAGAACCGATGTGGCAGCTGACGCCGACCACTTCGAGCGCGCCGCTTATTGCGGCCGAGCGATACAACGCCATCGCCTCGGACGCCGCCACGCCGAACTTGTTCTCTTTCAACCCGGTCGTAACGTGGGCGTGGGTTTCGGCGTCGACGTCGGGGTTGATACGCAACGAGACCGGCGCCGCCTTGCCCGCGTTGCGGGCGCAGCTTTCGATCGCCCTCAGTTCGGAAGCCGACTCGACGTTGAAGCAGCGGATACCCGCGGCGAGAGCGCGCTCAATCTCGTCACGACGTTTACCGATGCCGGAGAATACGACGCGCGACGGGTCGCCGCCCGCGCGCAGCACGCGCTCGAGTTCGCCGCCTGAGACGACGTCGAAACCGCCGCCGAGACGAGCGAATACGTCGAGCACCGCGATATTGGAGCAGGCTTTGACCGCGTAACAGACCAAGTGCTTGCGCTCGCCGAACGCGCGGTCGAAATCCCGCCACCGCTCGATTATCGCCGCACGCGAATAAACGTAGGTCGGGGTTGAAAATTCGCGCCCGACGTCGGCCAGCGCGACGCCGTCCATCGTCAGACCGCGTTCACCGGCCTTTAATGAAGAGGGTAATGAATCGTCCATTTTTATCGCCGCTCCGGTGTCTCCGCGAACGCTTCCGAGGGCGCCTCGGGCGGCAGGTAGAGGTCGCCGCGCTGCCCGCACGCACAAAGCAAAACGCAGATTGCCGCGGCCCGCAACCAGCCGTAAGAAGCCGTCAAGGTTTTCACTATGCGGCGAGTTTATCACCGCATGCGCTCCGGTCAGGTCCGAAAACGTTCCCGGATGCGTCCCGAACTGCGCCTCTCGTCCGACTGCACCGAGCGTCAACGTTGCATCTCGGCGTATCCCGAACGTCTCACTGACAACGAACCGGATCAATGTCCGGCTTCTCAAACAACTGCGTCGAACTCGTGCAAAGTCATTTGACAAAACGCGAAAACCCTCGCTAGTATTTGCGGAATCCCCCCGACGACCACCGGAAAAATCAATGAATTTCGCACGCGAAACCAGGCTGCTTTTGTCTGTGGGTCATGACAACTTGAGCGTGTTCAAAAACACGTTAAAGTATTGTCATGAAAGGAAAAAACAAGTACGTAAACGGTGCCCGAATTTCGACACCTGAGTTTCGGGCCCTTCTCCGGTGTTTTTCACTGGATCTCAACGCCG
>CAZKLI010000004.1:0-4601 GCA_964553575.1 uncultured Chromatiales bacterium | reverse complement strand
CGTCCGTGCCGACTACGACGCCGTCGACAGCCTCCGCTCCCACCCAGCGCGCGACCATCGTTATGGTACTGAACCCTGCGCTTTGTTCAACGATGAAAGAAGCGCTTTCCGTACTCCCCTGCGGAATGCCCACTTCGCTGATTACCGAGCCGCTTTCCGCCGACAACGCGACGGAGACGGCGAACGGCGCCACCCTGTCGAGCGTCAGCCTGAACCGACCGGTGCCGAGCTCAAGCGGTTCCGTTTCGGCCACAAGGGAAAATCTCGGAATCCAGGTAAAAGGCGCCCCCAAATTGCCGTTCATACGCAAAATGCGCAAATTGCCGAGACCCGAAAACAGGTCGGGAGGCAAAATCCTCAGATTGTTACTATGCAAATATAATTCGTTCAGATTACCGAGCCCTGAAAATACTCGCGGCGGCAAACTCTCCAAACCGTTGAAACTTAGAGACAACGTCTCCAATGCATCAAGACCCGAAAAATCGCCCGGTCTGACGGCGCTTACGTTTTCTCCGGATACACTCAAATTCCTTATCCCGGATAAATGCTCACCGGTTACCTCGGCACAGCCGGTAACACCGCCAAGTTGATCCAAAATTTCGTTTCGAACCTGCACCGTCCTGTCGCACACCCCTTCCTTGATTATCACTCTTATCGTGCTCGAAGAAGATTCAGGGAAGTAATTCCTGCGCCCCGATACCCGAACCGCCAACCGCCCGGCGATGAACCGCGCGTTCGCCGAGAACGTTTGAGCCGTCACGCTTTCCGCACCCTCGTCTTCGCTCAAAAACACCGTGAACGATTCCCGAGGCGCCTCTATCTCGTCGTCGTCGCTGATGACGAACCGGATCATGGCCGCGGTTTCACCCGGCGCAATCATGATCGAACCGGAACCTGCGTCGCTGTAGTCTTCAGCCGAAGCGGTGTCCTCCGCCCTGCCTGCCCCGTAAGACACGGTGATCGTCGTTTGCGGCGACGGCGCCGCGGTGACCGCGAGCGCCGCCGTCTCGCTTTCCTCAGCCTCAACTTCGAGAGAGTCAAAAGATAAAGCCGGCTGATGCGCAGCTTGAGGCCTCGCCGTCACCGTTATCGCCGTACTTTGCCGGGCCGAACTCAAGGTCACCGACGGCGGCGACAATTCAAGCCCAAAACTCGCGGTGACCCCGATTTCCACCTCACCACTCAACGCATCCGCGTTCTCCATCGTCAGCGACACTTCGGTTGACTCACCCGGCCTCAGCTCCGCCACTGACGGCTCGAACGACAACGTGAACTCGCGATCCAACACTCTGTGACCGGCGGCGTTCGGAATCGCGTGGCTTCCCAGCGCCAAGACCGCGGCGTTCGCCGCCTCGGAAACGTCAACTATCCGGGCGCCTTCGAGAGTCAGTGCGTCAGGCCCGACGCCGATGCCGTCTTCATCGTAGTCGTCGGTCATCAGCCGGTAGCTGAAAACCAGCGTTCTCGCGTCGCTTAATCCGCCGTCGTAATCCGCCGTGCGCGTCGAAGCCCCGACCCTCAGCGACAGCGCCGGCCCGCCGGTCGAAGTCGTCACTTCGACCTCTTCGTCGAAATACACCGCAACCGTCACCGTCTCGCGTGCCCGGGACAGATACGCGCCGCTCGGCGGGGCCGAGAGAAACTCCACCCCCGACACACCGGGGCCTATCTCGTCCAGGACGAACGAGTCGGCTGAGACGGGAATCAAGCCTCTGTAGGTGGGCCCTATTTCACTGTCGGCGACGCTGACCGAAAGCGGCGGACCTGAAGACTGAGTGACGGTGAAAGAGGCGCTCTCGCTGCTCCCTCGAGGAATTTCGATCGCCCCGGACGACACCGAACCGCCTTCGGCTGACAGACTGACCGTGATGGTCCGAAGCGCCGCCTGATCCAGAATCAGCTTGAGTTCAGCGTTGCCGGGGGCGGACGGAGACGTGTCGACGCGTTCGAACCGCGCCAGGGCCAAGACAAAAGGCGACCCGGGATTATTCTCCACACTCAACTGGCCCGGGATTTCCGGAGACGACACCGACGCCCATATACGGTCAAGACCTGAGAATATATCTGCCGGCAACGTTCTCAACGCGTTGCGTCTTATGAATAAGGCCTCCAGATTGACAAGGCCGGAAAATACATTCTCAGGCAATTCGGACAGCCGATTTATGTCTAAATTCAACTCCACCAGATTGTCGAGACCCGAAAACACGTCCGGCGGTAAAGCGGTCAGAGCGTTGTTCCTTAACCGCAACTGCGTCAGATTATCAAGACCCGCAAAATCGCCCGTCCTGAGGGCGCCAATATTTAATCCTTGCAAGTCCAAGGTGAATACCTCGGACAAATCCTCACTGGTTACCTCGGCGCAGTCGGCAACGTCGCTGAGGTGCCTCAAAATCTCGTCCCGAACTTGCGGCGTCCTGTCGCAAACGCCTTCCTTGATCACCACCAGCGTCGTGCTTGGCATTCCGAGGACGTAGTCGCCCGCAACCAATTTCACTATGAACGACTCACTCGGCGGCTCGACGACGTCGTCGTCATTGATGCGAATCTCAATGGTCGCGTCCGTCCGGCCCGCCTCGATTGTGACGCTGCCGCCGCCAAGGTCGGAATAATCCGAGTCGCCGGCGGCGACGGTGCCGAGGTCGCCGTCCGTTTCGATCTCATAATTGATTGCCAGCTCCTCCGACAACACCCGGTCAACCTCGACGGCAACCATTACAGTCCCGCCTTCCTCGACCGATACCATCAAGGGCCCGCTCACCACCGTCGGGAGCCTAAGCCCTTCCCCGGACAAAGCAATCTCGAACCCTCTGTAACGCATTAACGATGAGCCGGGCAACGAATCGGTCGGCACCATAGGCGGGGCGTAGTTCGGCGGCTCACCCAAAGCCACCTGGAACTCCCCTCCCCCGTCTTGGCGCCTCACGTCAAAACTCTCACTGCGGGTCGAACCCGCCGAAATCGTCACCGCGAACGGATGCGAGGAAGACGGGCTCGCACCAATCGCCGCAACCGGAATCGTCATCGTGAACGGCGCCCCTTGCGCAAGTTCGGCGACAAAACGGTACTCACCCGCCTCAGAGACCGAAATCAGATTCAATTCCACCGTGAAAACCAAGTTCTGCGGATTACTTTCGGGGTTGTCATGCAACCATAACCGCGCATCTTCCCGTCCCAAACCGGAAAGTCCTTCAAAGATTCCCGCCGGCAATTCCGTCAATTCGTTTTCGTCTAAAATCAACTCCGTCAACGTGCTGCTTAAACCGGAAAAAAAGTCCGGAGCCAGGCTTCGCAACCTGTTCCCACCTAAATCAAGCAGTTGCAAGTTGTTCAACCCGGCAAATATCCCCTGAGGCAAACGCATCCCGAAATTATTTTCATCAAGCACCAACTTTCTCAACGTGTCGCCAAGACCTTGAAAAATGGTCACCGGCAACGTGCTGACTTTAGGAGTCTCCTCGATTGTCAGCTCTTCTAATGCATCCAAACCCTGAAAAATGCCGGGGGGGAAATTGATGGAAGGAGCACTTAATAAGGTATTTACGCCCGCTAGAAGCAGTTTCCGTAAAGCGCCAAGATCTGAAAAGACGTCTTCGGGCAGGAACTCCGGCAATAGGTTTTCAAGAATCCTCAACTCAGTCAAACCGGTCAGGCCTGAGAAATCTCCGGCGCGCAACCCCTGCAATGAACTCCCATCATTAAGCTGAATAAACTCCAGCGTCATCGTGATGTTCTCCAGATGCAAAGCCGTCACGGCGCTGCAAACACTCGCGTCGGCGATTGCAGCCAAAAGCTTGGTCTGAACAACCGGCAGTCTGTCGCAAATGCCTTCGTTAATCACCACCACGGTGCTTGCCGACACCGGCGTATAACCGTCGCCGGCGACCATGTACACCGTGAATTGCTCACGCGGCGGTTCAATCTCGTCGTCGTCGTCAATCCTGATTAAAATCGCAGCGGTGGTTTCGCCGGCGGCGATTGTCACCGCCCCGCCACCGAGGTCGGTGTAATCGTCGGCGTCGGCGTTGGCGGTGGCCGGGTCGGCGTCGACGCCGAGAACGTAACCGATCGTCAGCGGCGCCGGCAACGCCTCGCCGAGAGTCAGCATGACTTCAGCCGTTGCACCTTCAACGACCGCTGCACCATCCAATTCGATTGAAACATCTCCCACGTCTATCAGTGCAGCTCCAGAGACAATCTGAAACCCATAACTATAAAAATTAGGGCCGCTCCCGGTGCCGAGCACGATATCTTGTTGGTCCACCATGAAAAAATTGTCTCCGGCGTCGCGGGTTACGGTAAAAACCTCGCTCCGGGTGCTGCCCGCCGCAAGCGCCACCCTAGAGGACGACAACGTGCCGCCGGTGACCGAAAGAACCGCCTCGACCGGACGAGGCGCACCCTCGGCCAGTACCAGCCTTACCTCGGTGCTGCCGCTGAAGCCTTCCGGAAACGCCGGAGGGTCGAATTCGACTTCGAATCGAAAAGGCGCGCCGGGGTTATCCCGCAACCACAACAACTCCAGATTGCCGAGACCCGAAAATATACCGGCCGGCAAGGTTCTCAGTCGGTTGTCTTCCAAATGTAACCGCTTCAGGTTCGGC
>CAZKLI010000003.1:0-1903 GCA_964553575.1 uncultured Chromatiales bacterium | reverse complement strand
GTGTCACGTCTATGTCGCCGACCGACGACAAGTCGCTTTCCGAGCCCGACAGGCTGAGCGTCACCTCGGCCGGCACGCCCGCCAAAACGCCGAGCGACTCGCGGTCGAACTCGAGGCCGACCCGCCTCGCCGGGAGGAACTCCTGAAAAGGCCGCACGTGCACGTCGATGACCGCGGGGAGGATTTCGTAGCCCGCGACCGGATTATTACCGAGACGGACGACTCTTCCATGCACGGTCAGAGTCCCGATCCCTCCCTGCGCTTCTTGGGTCGCTCTCAGCCGAATCCGAAAAGTGCCCAGATTGAGAAGACTAATGGCAGTGGGATTCGAATAGGTTCTACCGCTAGCACGCAATATCGCCGACACGCCGGCCGGCCCGTCGTATTCAACTCTCGTTATCTGCCATCGGTGCCCATCAATGCCGTCCCCTTGATTGCTCATCGCAAGATTCAGTTCTCCTCGCGCGTTCAGCACGACCGACGGCGCGTCGTCAAATACCAAACGGGGCCGGCGCAGATTCGGAGAGGGCACTTCCTCGAGCGGCACCACGCCGACCACCAACGACGCGGGGGCGACGCGCAGACCGGCGTCGCCGCGAGACGCCCTCGAATGCGAGAGCAGCGACGCCTCGATCGACGTCACGCCGCCCGGAACCGAACTGCCCATCGTGGCTGCGTCCACCCTCACCCTGATTTGCCGGCTCGTCTCGGCACGCGTGAACCTCAGGCGGTCCAGCGAAGCACCGTTGCCGGGAGTGCGCACCGACACGCCGCCGAGGTCGTCGCCGGCCGCCTGAGCAACGGCGATTGTGACTTCGTGCCCGTCCGGCAACTCGCTTGACCCGGCGAACGTTTCAAGGTGCAGCGTTCTCAGCGTCCGTTCGTCGGATTCCGCACCCGCGATTGTCCTCAGCCCCGCCGGGTCGAAGCGCAAGCCGTACGCACGTATCAGGATATTCCAGCCGACCGACGACAGCGACAACGCCGGATTCCCCGCGAGGTCGGTAATCGCGGCCTGAGCGCCTTCGGGCTCCAGCGCATTCGCCCGCACCATCACGGCGGTCTCGGCGATAACGCGCCCGTCGGGTACCCGATAGCTGAAAACCACGTCGTCGTTGTCGGCGGTGCTCCCTCCCGCGCCGTGGGCGACGCCGGTCGCCACGGCGTCGTACATCGCGTCGAAATCGGCGACGCCGTCCGTAAGCGGCAGCGAAGGCGAAACACCCCCGGTCGCGATCCTCACCGGCTCGTCAAAAAGCACCGCGATCCTTATCTCCGAGCCCGCCTGATAAAAGCCGTTTGAATCAGGCGACGAATAAAACAGCAAGTTCCCCGTGACCGCCGGGCCGATTTCATCGAACTCGGCCCTCTGCGCCGCCTCGAAGTAGACGTGATTCCGGGCGTTCTCGATCGCACCCTTGTTGACGTGATTCAGCCTGAGCGGCGGCTTGCCGGTTTGTGTCACGGTGAACACCTCGCTGCGCGTGCTGCCCGCCGGAAGCGTCACGCTCGGCGGCGCGTCCCCGCCTTCGGCGGTCAGACCGAGGGTGAACCGGTACGGCGCGCCGAGGTCAACGACCAGCCTGTAACCGCGGACCCCGTCGGTCGGCGACGGGT
The DNA here is from genome assembly GCA_964553575.1 of uncultured Chromatiales bacterium. Classification (GTDB taxonomy): domain Bacteria; phylum Pseudomonadota; class Gammaproteobacteria; order Poriferisulfidales; family Oxydemutatoraceae; genus CAYFZO01. The sequence goes on along the minus strand of CAZKLI010000003.1, from coordinate 286 downwards.
CGGGTTCCTCCTCAAAACTCAGACGGAACCTGACGTCGCTGCCGCCGAGACCAGAGGCGAACAAATTCAAGGTCGTCAACGAACCGAGACCAGAGAATATGCCCGCCGGCAGGTTTCTTAAACTTGGGTTATGACTTAAATCCAGTTCGGTCAAACCGCCGAGACCCGCGAATATCCCCGCCGGCAGGTTGCTCAGACCATTGCGCGGAAGAAGCAAGGTTTCCAGATTGCCGAGACCTTGGAGTACGGCGTCCGACAGGGTTTGACCGCCGCCGCCCAGGTCGTT
>CAZKLI010000002.1:0-5074 GCA_964553575.1 uncultured Chromatiales bacterium | reverse complement strand
TTACGATAGTCGGCGCGGTTTCGAGCGCGCCGGTTATCCGGTCGGCGATATCGGCCGCTTGTTCGCGCGAAACCGCGCCGACTATCGTAATCAACGCGTTGGAGACGACGTAGTGTTTTTCATAAAAGCGCCGTAAATCGGCGAGGGTCAACGTAGCGACGGTTTCCTCGGTGCCCGATCCCAGGTGTCCGTACGGATGGTCTCCGTACAACGCTTCCCTGAAAGCGTCGGCGGCGACCGAGCCGGGGTTCTGACGCCGCCCCTCGATCGAGGTCAGCACGTTTTTGCGCCGCCGCTCAAATTGTTCTTCGGGGAAATCGGGCGAGGAAAAGATCTTGATCCACGTCTCCAGCGCCTTTTCAAGGTATTGCGGATCGGTCAGGCTGCGCAGATTGGTTCGCGAGACGTGCAATCCGGCGCCGGCGCCGGAGCGTGCGCCGAGGCTGCTGAAGGTTTCTGCAATCCGGTCGGCGTCCATGCCGGCGGCGCCCTGGTACAGCATGCTCGCGGTCATCGAGGCGAGCCCGTAACTTTTCCCCTCGTAAGCGTGCCCCGAACGGGTGAAGCTCAACCGGACGTCCACCATCGGCAGCTCGGACACGTGCACGAAGTAGACAGGTGCTCCGTCTCCGTTCGTCCAGTGCTGGATTTGCGGGCGGGCGGACGCCGGGTGCAGCGCCGCCGTGCAGTACGCGACGGCGGCGCACAAAGTGAAGCGGTGCGCCGCTTTGCAAAGAGCAGTCACTTGGCTTGTTGCGCAATCGGCTGAGGTTCGAGCACCGCAACCGTCCTGTGGTCTTTGACCAGGTATTTTTTCGCGACCGCCTGCACTTGTTCCGGCGTTACCTGCTTTATGCGGTCAACGAACTCATAAGCCGCTTCCCAACCGACGCCGATGACTTCAAGCGCTGCAAGCGTGTAGGCTTGCCGGGTTACCGAGTCACGGCCGTAGATTTCCCCGGAATACACCTTGGCTCTGACGCGTTCGAGTTCTTCGGCGGCGACCCCGTCGCGCTTGATCTTTTCTATTTCTTCCTCTATGGCCGCCTCAAGCGTCGCGACGTCAACGCCCTTGACCGGCTCGGCGGAAAACGTAAAAAGATCGTCGTAGCGGCTGTACAAACTGTAGCCTGCGCTCGCGTGCTGGGCTATCTTCTTGCCGCGCACCAGGTGTTTTGCAAACCGTGCGTCGCCCCCGCCCGACAGCACCGAACGTAACACGGTCAATGCATAAGGCTCCCACGGTTGGTCGGTTTGTCCCACCGACGGTGCGCGGTATCCCATGACGAAATAAGGCCGCTCGGCGGGCAGCTTGACCGTGACGCGCTTTTCACCGTGCTGGAGCGGTTCGCGTTTCGGTTTGCGCGCTGGCAGAGGCGCCGCTTTGAGCGGCGCCATGTAACGCGTCGCAAGCTGATGGACCTCTTCCGGGGTCACGTCGCCCGCCACCATCAGCAGCGCGTTGTTCGGCGCGTACCAGCGACGGTACCAAGTTTTCAGGTCGTCGAGCGTCATGTTTTCCAAATCGTCCATCCACCCGATGACCGGTTGCCGGTTCGGCGAACTGTTGAACGCGGCGGCGTACAGCTGTTCGTACAGGCGGCTTTTCGGTTTGTCTTCGGTGCGCAGGCGTCTTTCCTCCTTGACAACCTCGATTTCCTTTTCAAAGTCTTCTTCGCGCATCACCAGGTTGACCATGCGGTCGGATTCGATCTGGAAGCTGATCGGCATGCGGCTTTTCTCGAAAATCTCGTAGTACGCGGTGTAGTCGGTGCCGGTGAACGCGTTGTAACGCCCCCCCTCGCGCTTGATGACTTCAGTCAGCTTTTCGGCCGGATAAGCCGGCGTCCCTTTGAACATCATGTGTTCAAGCGCGTGGGACACGCCGGTCAGGCCGTTCGGCTCGTCGTTCGCCCCGACGCGGTACCACATCTGCACGACCGACATCGGCGCGCGATGGTCCTCTTTCACGATTACTTTCATCCCGTTGTCGAGCGTGAACTCGGTAACGCCGTGCTCGTTGGTTTCGAAACCGCTTTCGGCGACGGCGTTGCTCAGGGGTTGCACGGCGGTCGTCGCGCATCCGGCGACGACGCCGAACCATGAACAGACGCAAATTGCGATTGAGCGTTTTGTCGGTTTGTATTGCATCAGCGAATATAATACTATCCGGCCTTTCAGCCGATTTTACACTGATTATAAATCATGAGGCGCCCGTCACACTCACGCGGAGAGAGAGTTTGTTAAAGGGCGTACACGTCTCGGTGCCGGCGTCGTTCGCCGTGTTATGCCTGCAAGCGCTGTTTGTGCAATCGCTGCTTGCGAACGGCCTGGCGGACTTGATTTGGGTGCATAAATCCGAGCGCAAGCTGCATCTTTTGCAGGATTATCAGATTGTCCGAAGCTATTCGGTCGCGCTCGGCAAAAATCCGCGAGGGCATAAGTTGGCCGAGGGAGATTCCCGCACGCCCGAGGGGCTGTACCTGATTGACTGGCGCAACCCGCACAGCAGGTTTCATCTGTCTCTGCATATTTCGTATCCGAACGAGAACGACGTTCACCGCGCGAGGCGCAGAAACGTCGATCCCGGCAACAACGTGATGATTCACGGAGTCGGCGACGCCGGAAACGGAGAAGCGGGCCGATTGCCCGGAACCGACTGGACCGACGGTTGCATCGCCCTGAGCAACCGCGACGTCGAAGAAGTTTGGCGCCTGGTCGCGGACGGTACGCCGATTCTGATCGATCCGTAAGTGAGGTTTTTTGCCGCACTTACCGGTATCGAGCCGGTTGATCTTTGATTCACGAGCGGCGTGTCGGCGATCTTGTGAAGGTGAACTCGGCGCGTGCGGACTTTGGGCTTATTATCTCGTTGTGTTTACTGCCGTACCGCCGCCCCTTTTAAAATCGGGCGGATCTGAAGTCGAAGCACTCCGTTCTTTCTGCAATGAAACCGAAAAAGCCCGGAGTCGCCGCCGTATTTCTGCGCGGCCTAGTCAACGCGGTTGCCACGGGGCTGGAGAACCGACTGCTTATCCCTTGGTTCGGCGTGCGCTTGTTCAGGGTGCAACGGCCTCCGCCGGTGAAGGAACCGAAACGGTGGTTCAACGGCGCCGTGCGGCATTACGGCGCCGTCGTGGAATGCGACGACGTGCTTATCGACTTCAGCTTGCTTGAAAGAGGTAAAAAGCATAAAGGAGACGGAAAGAAATATAGCTCCTATTTCGAAAAAGGGTTTTTATGCGTAGGGGGTATGGCTAGCCCGCCTCAAGGACGGAATTTGTCGTTCGGGGAAAACAAGCTCAACACGTGGACGCCGGCGCAAGGAAAACCGGTCGCCGCCGACGTCGTCCATCAAGAGGCGGTGGTGCTTCTCGATATTTATTTCGGTTCCAACCCCGCGCTTTTATTGCGGCAGATGTACAAGATTCTGTATTACTTGGAGTCCTTAAACGTGGATATCCCATGCACAACGTTGCTATTAGTCAATTACTCTCCACAAGGCGGGGGATTGGATGAGATTGCGACGAGGTTGTTTAACGTTCGTCACATCAAGGATCTGCACGGTGTCCATCTGTTCCGGAAATTCTTATGCTTTGTTCCGGGTGCGGGACAAGGATGGCAGCACAGAGATGCGTCGGAGCTGTTGCGGCGGTATATGTTCCCCGCTTTCGGCCTTCCCTGCAGACGGCGCAGTCAAGACGTGAACAGGATTACGCTGGTTTCCCGGCAAGATTACAACGTGGATTGGGGGTTAAACATGCTGACCAGAAAGATCGGCAACGAGGATGAGATAGTCGAGGTCTTGCGCAGGAATTTTCCCGCCGCTGAAGTACGCGCCGTACGGCTGGAGCAGTTGCCGGTCGGCGAACAGCTGAAGCTGGTTGGTGAAACCGACGTGCTCATCGGCATGCACGGAGCGGCGCTCGGTTATGCCGCACTGCTTCCTGAAAACGCCGCTTTGCTGGAGTTGTTCCCTCTGTGGTTCCGAAAAGAGCATTATTTCACGACTTTCTACTTTGCAGTCGTCAACAGCGGCGTCCATTACCGCCGGTGGATAAATCTCAATCCGAGGCGGGAGTACGCCAGCGAGGAGTGGGAAAAAAAACGTACCGAGTATCTGCGTGAAGGAATGCGGAACGAGCCCAAGCGGGATTTTGTCAGCGTACCGCCACGGGCGGTGTTGCGGCGAGTAAGCGCTTTACGGCGCCAAATACTCAGAGGGGCGGGATAGAAACCCGGATTGCGGGCGGGCGGCGGTGTGACCGAAAGTGTGAACGTTAGAGGCAGTTCGCTTCCTGATAATTTTCAGCCTTTCCGGTACGTTCGGCAAGTTGTATAGTTGTGACGCGGACGTTTCGAGAAAGAGGCCGCCATGCGTCGAAAGTTCATCATAAGCTGCGGTGCCGCCGCCGTTGTGCTCGCGCTCGGCGCGGCGTTTTTCACGTCGCCGGGCGGCACTTTCGGCGACCCTCGCTCGGGGGACTTGAACCAGCCGCGCAAAGCGCCTGAGTTCACCCACCGCGCCCCCGACGAATGGATCAATTCGCCGCCGTTGACGCTGGCCGGCTTGCGCGGCAACGTCGTTCTGATCGACTTCTGGACTTTCGGCTGCTGGAATTGTTACCGCTCGTTTCCGTGGTTGAAAGCGCTCGAAGCGGCTTATGAAAGCCGGGGACTGCGCGTCATCGGCGTTCACACCCCGGAGTTCGACCACGAAAAGATCCGTTCGAGCGTCGTCGAGAAAACCGCGGAGTTCGGCCTGCGGCACCCGGTGATGATGGACAACGACTTCTCCTATTGGCGCGCGATGAACAACCGTTTCTGGCCGGCGTTTTATCTTATCGACAAGCGCGGCTTCGTGCGTTCGGTCTTTTTCGGGGAAACCCATTCCGGCGACGCCCGCGCGCGGCGAATCGAAAAAGCGGTCGAACGCCTGCTCGGGGAAGCCTGAAGACTCTACCCGGCGGCGCGTATCCCCATACAGGGCGAATCGTGATTTTTGAAATTTTCGCCGTCCTTATCTACAATGCGCGGTTCTTCCGATGCGGGGTGGAGCAGTCTGGTAGCTCGT
>CAZKLI010000001.1:0-1710 GCA_964553575.1 uncultured Chromatiales bacterium | reverse complement strand
CGCGCTGTCCCGGTCTTACCGCGCACAACCACGCGGCGTAACGCTTCCACAGGCGGTGGACGCCGAGGGACATCACGTCGTTCATCAGGTCGTAACGTCTCGCCACCGAGCTGAAAACGCCGCCGACCAAGGCGGCTTTCTCGGCTTTGCCGACCTTGCGGTAACCAAAGTTCGTAACGTCGTTTTCCACGGGCGCGTTCAGTTCAACCGGTCGGTCTTGCGCTCATGGTTCGCTTCCTTGAGGCGTTCGAGATAGCGGTTCCAGTATTTGTCGTAGTTCGCGCCGAGCTCGTAAAGGTAGTCCCAGCTGTAGATGCCGCTGCTGTGCCCGTCGTCATAGACCGGCTTGATCGCGTAATTTCCGACCGGCTCGATCGAGACGATGTTGACGTCTTCTTTGCCGACTTGCAGCACGCCTTCGCCCGGCCCGTGCCCCATGACTTCGGCCGACGGCGAGTACACCCGCAAGTATTCGCAGCTTAATTTGAAACTGTCCCCGTTCTCGAACAGTATTTCCAAGACGCGCGATTTCCGGTGCAACTGTATTTGTGTCGGCTGTATTTTCGACATCGTTTCCCTCCCGCGGGCCTCACAATATATAACGGCTCAGGTCTTCGTCGGCGGCCAGTTCCGCCAGTTGTTTTTCGACGTAGGCGGCGTCTATGACCAGGCGTTCCCCGCTTCGGTCGGGGGCGGTGAAGGAAACGTCCTCGAGCAGGCATTCCATCACCGTGTGCAGCCTGCGCGCACCGATGTTCTCGGTGCTTTCGTTGACTTCATAAGCGATCTCGGCGACGCGGCGGATCGCGTCTTCGGTGAATTCGGCGGCGAAGCCCTCCGCCGCCAACAATTCGACGTATTGGCGGACCAGGGACACGTCCGGTTCGGTCAGGATACGGATGAATTCCTCGGCGCCCAGATCGGTGAGTTCGACCCGGATCGGAAAACGCCCTTGCAGCTCGGGCACCAGGTCGGAGGGTTTGGCGACGTGAAAAGCGCCCGACGCGATGAACAGAATATGATCGGTCTTGACCATGCCGTGCTTGGTCGTAACCGTGCTGCCTTCAACCAGCGGCAACAAGTCGCGCTGCACCCCCTCACGCGAAACTTCACCGCCCGCGCCGTTTCCGCGCTTGGCGACTTTGTCTATCTCGTCTATGAAAACGATGCCGCTTTGTTCGACGCTGCGCAACGCCAGCGTCTTGATTTCCTCTTCGTCTATCATTTCCTGCGCCTTTTCCTGCGCCAGAACCTTGAGTGCCTGCTTGACCGTCATCTTTCTCCGGCGGCGGTGTTTCCCCCCGATGTTCTTGAACACGCTTTCCAGCTGGCCGGCGATCGCCTCCATTCCCGCGGGCGTCATGATTTCGACGCCTGAGGGTACGGCGGACACGTCTATTTCCACTTCGCGGTCGTCGAGCTCGCCCCGGCGCAAAGCGGCGCGTACCGCTTGCGGATCGGCGTTGCCGGGCGGCAGGGCGTCGAGCACCAGGTTTTCGGCGATTTCCCGGGCGCGATGGTGGTGGCGGCTGACTTCTTTCTCCCGCGTCGCCTTGACCGAAGCGTCGGTCAGGTCGCGGACAATTGATTCGACGTCGCGTCCCACGTAGCCGACTTCGGTGAACTTGGTCGCCTCGACCTTGATGAACGGCGCGTCGGCCAGGCGCGCGAGCCTTCTTGCGATCTCGGTCTTTCCCACCCCGGTCGGGC